>JAGCZN010000156.1 GCA_017959995.1 Clostridia bacterium | reverse complement strand
TTTATTTCGCGATATTCGTCGCTTCGGTTCTCGCGTTTACGGTTTTATTTACTTCGGGTTGCAAGGATAACGACAGAAGCGGCGAAGGCGGCACGCAGTATTGTTCGGTGGAATTCAATGTGGGCGCAGACGTTTACGTTTGGCCGCGGATTTTGCCGCAAAAGGTGGAAAAAGGTTCCGTTGCTACCGAGCCGCCTACGCCCGAGCGCGAAGGATTTACGTTTGCCGGCTGGTATTATTTGGGCAGACTTTGGGATTTTTCGTCTCCCGTAAACACCGATTTGACGCTTACCGCAAAGTGGTACGACCAATCCGTGTTTTACCGCGTAACGACGGGCGTTCAAACGGCTTTCGGCGACAGGGGAACGGCGGAAATTTCGGGCCGGAACACGGGTTCGGCATCTTTCCCCGAGGGAACGGAAGTTACTCTTTCGGCAAGTGCAAACGAAGGTTATTCGTTCAGCGAGTGGCGGGATTTTTATACCGGCGAAATTTTATCTACGAAAGAAAACTATACTTTTATACTTTTGGATAACGCCGTTATCGAGGCGGTTTTTGCCTACGAGCTCACCGGGCTGGACAACGAACTTAACGCTTTGATATGGAACGCTTTGAACGAGGCGGATTTAACCGAAGGCCAGATAGTTCTGGAGAAGGAACGCGCGGGCGAAGTTATCGAAAGATACGTATACGCGTTCGACGAAGAGTCGGGAAAATCGGCAATGATCTCTTCGGCGGACGGTAAAACCGAAGCGATTCTTGTAGTTTACGGCGAAACCGTAACGCTGTACGTTATAAACGATAACGGAACGCAGGCCTTTCCGTTTCCCGCAAACGCATTTGATCAAAGCGGAAGCGCGGCGGCGCCCGTTGCCGGAACCGACCGTGAACAACTTCTTCTAGAATTGTACGATCTCGTGAGCGGCAGAATATACAGAGAAGGTGATGAAATACGCTTTTCCGTGGATTTAGGCGGTTTTTTATCGGATCTGCGTTCGATCCTCGCCGCCAACGGAAGCATAACGCCGCTCGGCGTAATATACGAAACGATATACGGGGCGATAGAAAAAGCGGATATTCCCGGCCAATCTTTTCCGTTCGTACCCGGTATAGACGGTATGCTCGGCAGCATTACGGTCGGCGAGTTTACGGAGAGGATCGTGTTCGGCGGAAAGATTCCTTCCGAACAGATAGACGGTGAAATCCGTTCGTCGCTCAATTCTTTGGAAGAACGGCTTTTATCGCTCGGCGTTGAGTTCAGCGCGCAAAGCGCTTACGAAAAATATCTCGTTATAAAAACGGAAACGATGAAAAATTTCCTCAACGCTCTCAAAACGGCTGAAGCGGGCGATCCCGAGAGCATGCCCGAAGATCTTTCGCCTGTGGGGCAATTCGTTTACGCGCTAATAAACAATTACCGCTTTGAAGAATTCGTGCGGATTTTCGTTGGCGCCGTGGGCCTTGCGGGAACCGAGTTCGATATTACCGATTCCGATAAAGATTTCAGCGGTATGACCGTTTTCGGTAAATTTACCGAAGATGACGGAAAAATTACCGGCGGCAGCATGGAGTACGTTTCCGAAGAAGAAGGCGAAAGCGTAACGTACAGGCTGTTTTTCTCCGTCGTGCGGGACGTGGAGTTTCCTTCCGTTCCGTCCGCCGAATAATGATTTTTCGCGAAAAAGGGGTTTTATGAAAAAATTAAGAACGTTATGGATAATATCTTTTTCGGTTGCGCTGCTCACTACGCTTACTATGGCAGGCGGAGGGGTTATGTTGCCTTTGGGCGCTTCTATCGGCAGCGGAACGGTAATTTTATTGGGGATATTGTTCATAATACACGGTATATACGGCGTATTGTTTTATTGGATATGGTTCGCGCGCACCGCGCGGCGTTACAGAGTTGCCAAAGCCGTTGAGGGCGAAGGTATTTACAGCGCGGCCGAAATTTCCGCGCGCCTTAAAAAGAACAGGGATTCCGTCAACAGAGATTTACGTTACTGTATAAGAAAAGGGTATCTCAAAAATTTATCTTTCAACGGCAATTACGTTGTGGAAAAGACCGGGCAGTAACAAGGAAGGGAATATGAAAAACACTTTGAGTTTCAATAAAAGAAACGTTTCGGTGATTGCCCACAGAGGTCTTTCCGGCATAGAAACCGAAAATACGGCGGCGGCTTTCGTGGCGGCGGGCAACAGAAGTTATTACGGTATAGAAACGGATATTCACCGCACGGCCGACGGAAAGTACGTATGTCTGCACGATGCTGATACGTTTCGCGTTTCGGGCAAAAACTGCAACGTTAACGAAAACATTTATAAAGATATAGTAAAAATAAAGTTTAACGATGCGTCTTGCGGTACGGGGCCGAGGGAAGATCTCGTCGCCCCGCTTATGGAAGATTATTTTTCCATTTGCCGCAGATACGGAAAGCGCTCCGTTTTGGAACTGAAAGACGTTTTCAACGAGGGTGAACTTAAAGAGATATTTTCCATAGCCGAAAAAGCGGAACAGCTTGACGATACGGTATTCATCACCTTTTATCCGCAGAACGTGTATCTTTTACGAGCGCTTCTGCCCGAACAACCCTGCCAATTTCTGACCGACAGGTTGAACGACGAGATGACGGATATTCTTTTGAAGTATAAAGTAGATATAGATATTCTTTATACCGCGCTTGACGAAAAGGCGGTAAAAACGCTTAAATCACGCGGAATTAAAATAAACTGCTGGACGGTGAACGACGTTTCCGCCGCGGAAAGGCTTGCGGAATGGGGCGTTGATTTTATAACCACAAACATACTCGAATGAGCGGAGAAGTTACTTTGAGAGTCTCCCGTGAAGAGGACGGAACTCTCTATAAAAACCTGTTCAATATGTATCAGAACGAACTCGGCATGTATTGCGGCGAATTTCAGGACGTGGACAACGCCGGCTATTTTGACGAGGGTTATACGCAAGCGTTTTTCAAGGGCGATCCTTCCGTTATTCCGCTCGTTATAGAATACGACGGGCGAATCGTAGGTTTTGCGGTGGTAACTACCGCGCCGTATTGTCCGGACGGGTATGATTTCTGTATGCAGGAACTTTTCGTGGTAGGATATTACCGCGGCAAAGGCGTTGCCGAAGCGGCGGTGGAACGGCTGTTTTCCGCCGTTAAGGGAAGATACGTGGCCGCCGTTCCCGAAAATAACGGGCGAGCCGTCGGTTTTTTCCGCAAGGCGTTCGGCGCCGATGAAAAAGAACGGCCTTACGGAAACGGGTTTATTCTTTTTTCGCGTAAAGCCGAAGCGTCGTTCAAATAGGACAAGCGGATTGCGCGGGTGATGCCGATTATCGCAAAATGCGGGTAAGTCAATAATTATATGGTATTCAAAGTAAAGCATAAGGACAATCTTTTTTTTCACGTTTGCCGCGCTATAGTAAGGGTGTTCAGGCGCAAACCGACAATAATACGGCTATACGAAGGGGAAATGCAACACCCCTGTATAATGATAGGTAACCACAGCGCCGTAAGCGGAGCGATGACCTACCGTTTGGCTCTTTGTCCGCCGGCATTTATGACCTGGGCGGCACACAGTATGTGCGAAGGTTACCGCGCGCGCAGTAAGTATATGCGCAAAACGTTTTATCGGCAGAAACTCGGTTTCGGCAAATTCGGATCCAACGTTTTAGGTTCGCTGTTTTCGATCGTTCTCGGCGTGTTTTACAAGACCGCCGGAACCATACCCGTGTATTACGACGGCAGAGTTAAAAAAACTTTCGAATATTCCCTTCAAACGCTGGGCGAGGGCGTTTCCGTACTGATCTTTCCTGAGGATTCCGATACGGGATATTCTGACGTTCTGGAAAAAGAAATGCACCCGGGTTATCTTACGCTTGCCCGCCTTTACCGCGCGAAAACCGGAGAGGATCTGCCCGTTTATCCTATGTACTATTCAAAAAAGAAAAACGTAATAGCGGTGGGCGAACCGCAGTATACGGGCAAACTTTCGGAAACTATGGATAAAAACGAAATGAACGAATTTTTTCGCAAAAGCATAAACGCGTTAGGCGTGTACGCGTCTGAAAACAAACCCGAAAACAAGCGGGGTGAACGAAAAAAAACGCCGTAAAAGAAAAAGCGGATATTTAGCCGCAAAACGCGCGGCGTAACCTCGTTAAACGGTAAAAGTTCACGTTGCCGATACGCCGTCGGCAGGTAACGCTATGCTGAAATAAGGCAATTTGGTTTTTGGTTAAAATTTACAAATCTATCACAATAATCGGGTATGATTTTGTTGAAAAATACTCCGCAAAATGATATAATGCTGAATGGTGAAAATTATTTTTCGATCGACGGAGTGAAAATCTCCTTAAAGCCTTCAAAGGGCAGATATTTACGTCTTTCGGTAAACGGTCTTACCGCGGAAGTTTCCGTATACGTGCCTCGCGGCGTAAGCGTAAAAACGGCAAAAAATTTCGCGGCGTTAAAATCGGAATGGATACGCAAGTCTTTGGAAAAGACGAGAAGGCGGATCGAAAGAAACCGCCCGAAAGAGGGTTCGATCCGTCTTTTCGGCAGGGACGTACCGGTAGTAAAGATCAAAAGGGGCAGTTCTTTTTTTGACGGACAAACCGTTTTTCTCTCTGTAAAAGGAGAGGGGGAAGACGCGTTCGGCCGCTCCGCCGCTTCTTTTTACAGGGCGGAACTTTACGGATATATAAAGAGCAGATTGCCTGATTTTGCGCGAAAAACGGGGCTTTTCTGTGATAGTTGGTCTATAAGAAGTATGAAAACAAGGTGGGGAAGCTGTAACGTGGCCCGTAAAAAGCTTACGTTCGGCTTAAAACTTGCCGAGCAAAGCAAAGAGTGTATAGACTACGTTCTGCTTCACGAAACCGCCCATCTTAAATACGCCGATCACGGCAAAAATTTCAAAGAGCTTCTCACGGCTTATATGCCCGATTGGAAAAAACGAAAAAAATTATTGAATGGAGAGTAAAAAATGCGAACGAAACCTGAAGTAACGCTCAAACAGGAGCAGGACGTAACCTTTTACGTAGAACGTAAAGCAAATTTCGGATTTTATCGGAGTGAATTCTGGGAGGTCGTTTTCCCGACCAAGGGGACCACGGAAATTTCCGCCGAAGGCAAAAAAAGAGTTATAGGCGAAGGAAGCGCGGCTTTCGTAAAACCTTCGCTCAAACGCCGCGTGACCGTAAAGGGAGAGGGAAGCGAATACGTTTCCATTCGTATGAAAGAGGAATTCATAAAAGAAGTTTTCAATAATTTCGACGGTGAATCTTTCGCTGCTTTTTCCGATCTCGATCTCTACGTAGTGCCGTTATCGGTTTCTCATACCGAAAATATCCTTTCCGCCCTTGAATACGTTCGCGTTGCGGTGGAAGGCGAAAGGGAGTTACAACTTAAAAAACTTGCTTATATCGTGCTTTTGCCGCTTATTCCCTTCCACGTTTACGATGGCGTTGCCGACGTTACGCATCGCGCCATAGCGGTTATGAACGATCCAAAAAACGTTTCGTTGCGCCTGCCGGACGTTGCCGAAAAGGTAGGTTGCAGCGAAGAATATCTCGTGCGTTGCTTCAAAAAAAGCGGGCTGGATACGCCTAACACCATATATAAGCGTATAAAACTCCGCTACGCAAAAAGTTTGCTTACCGGAATGAAAATATCCGTATCGGAAGTTGCGGCTCTTATAGGTTTCCGTTCGGTGGGGCATTTTAACAAACTGTACTTCAGCGAATACGGCGTGTGCCCGGGCGCGGATAAAAACAGGGATTAAAAAACGAAAACTGTATCGGCGCGGTTTTAGCGGTTAATTCCGCGTTCCGCGCCTTTTTATCCGGAGTGTAATTATGGACTACGAAACACTCGCAGGGCTTTTGTTTCCCTACGTAACGGAAACGCCCGAAGATATGGAAAACAGATTTCCCCCGCGCGATCTTAAAGAGGGGGCTATAGTTTCGCGCATGGCGCCTTCCCCCACGGGATTCGTGCATCTGGGCAATCTCGTTCAGGGAATCACGTCGGAAAGGCTGTCTCACCAATCGGGAGGGGTGCTTTTTCTGCGCGTTGAGGATACGGACAGAAAACGTGAAGTAAAAGGCGCCGTTCAGATACTTATCGAAGCTCTTCGCCACTACGGAATAAATTTTGACGAAGGCGCTACGGAAAACGGCGACGCCGGTGCTTACGGGCCTTATTATCAAAGCAAGCGCGCGCGTATTTATCACGTTTACGCAAAAAAACTGGTGCTTGAAGGCAAGGCGTATCCCTGTTTCTGCACCGAAGAAGAACTTGACGCGATGCGCGCCGAACAGGAAAAAGAAGGCGCAAACTTCGGCTATTTCGGAAAGTGGGCGAAGTGGAGAGACCGCCCCGTTGAGGAAATAGAGCAAATGCTCGCGAAAGGTTGTCCGTGGGTATTGCGGTTCCGCTCTACCGGAAGCATAGAAAACAAATTCAAATTCACCGATCTTATCAAGGGAGAAGTAGAAATAACCGAAAACGAGATAGATCACGTGCTTCTCAAATCCGACGGGATACCCACTTACCATTTCGCGCACGCGGTTGACGATCATCTCATGCGAACTACGCACGTGGTCCGCGGGGACGAGTGGCTGCCCAGTTTGCCGTTTCATCTTCAGCTTTTCCGCGCGCTCGGTTTCAGATTGCCTAAATACTGCCATATCGGCCCGCTTATGAAGATGGACGGAAATTCCAAACGCAAACTTTCCAAGCGCAAGGATCCCGAACTTGCCCTCACCTATTACAGGGCGGAGGGCTTCCCCGAAGAGTCCGTTTACGAATATATTCTTACCATACTCAACTCCAATTACGAGGATTGGCGCCGCGTAAATCCCGCCGCCGATACCGACGAATTCAAATTCTCTTATAAAAAGATGAACCCCGCCGGTTCTCTTTTCGACGCCGCCAAACTTCACGACGTATCCAAAAACGTTATTTCCGCAATGACTGCCGAACGCGTTTACGACCTTGCTTCCGAATGGGCAAAGGAGTACGACGCGGAGTTTTATTCACTGCTTACGGCGGATAAACGGCGCAGTATTGCTATCTTTGCCATAGGTCGCGGCGGGAACAAACCGCGCAAGGATTACGCGGTGTGGAGCGAGTTGAAAGGTTATATGGGTTTCTTTTTCGACGAGTACTTCAAAGTTGTTGACGCGCCGGATGAGAAGTTCGATAAGTCCGTTATTTCGCGCATTATCGACGATTATTCGCGTATTTATTCCGCTGAAGACGAGCAGGACGAATGGTTTGATAAAATAAAAAAACTCGGCGAAAAATACGGCTTTGCCGCCAACACGAAGGACTACAAGGCAAATCCGGAAGCTTACGCGGGCAGCGTTGCCGATGTCAGCGGCTTTATCCGCCTTGCCGTAACGGGAAAAAGCAGTTCGCCCGATATGTATCAGGTAATGAAGATCCTCGGCAAGGAAAAAGTAACCGAGCGCCTGGTTTCTTACGCAAAAAACGTTTGAAACAATCAAATAAAAGGAAGTTTTGAAAACGTTTTTTTTTCGTTTGCAAAAAGGCTTGTCCGCTTTGGGACAAGCCTTTTGTAATTCCTTATTTATAAACGACAATATCGTTATTCGCCGGAATTATTTTACCTTAAATTTTTTATTATCTCACGCATGTTGAGAACTATCCGGTTATCGTCTCTGTAAACGTATTTTTCGTAAGGAGTAAGGTTACCGTCGGGATCGCCGCCGTTGCCTGCCGCCGCAAGACGAAGCGACATGGTGGTGCCGGTATCGGATTCGCCTATCTTTACTATCGACATGGTAATACCGTTTGCGTAGTTGGTCTGCGCGGCTTCTATCGCGGTATCAAGATCGGCAAAATCACCGTCTGTAATTACGATTATATGATATTTATTTATGTTTTTCTGGGCGAGCAGCTGTTGCCTTGCCGAATTGAGCGCGTTGGTGGCTATCGTTCCGCCGCCGGCTTCTTCTATACTGTCTATCGCGGCAAGTATTTTGGCTTCCTGCTGATATGGAGTTAACGGAAGAATGATCTCGTTATAACTGTCGAGCGTCATTATTCCTATATAATCAGTTTTGCTAAGTATATCCGGATCGAGACATGCCATAGCGCCTTGTTTTGCCCACCACAAACGGTTTTCTCTGGTGGTTCCTACCGCAAGCGTTTCATCCATCGAGCCCGACCTATCTATTATTATAATTACGCCATACAATTCTGCAGTATAATCGTTAAAACCGACTATTATACCTGCAACTCCTTCAAATTCTTCCGTACTTGTAATGTTTTCAGGTATTACAACCGTCATTTGACTGTTGCAATTATAAAAAGCATAATTCGATATTGAATAATTTTTTCCGTTATAGTTATCGGGGAGAGTAAGTATTGCTTCGTTTCCTGTATATTTTACCAAACGCGCGGTTTCTTCGTCTTCGTAAAAGATAAGACCGTTCATATTATGT
>JAGCZN010000155.1 GCA_017959995.1 Clostridia bacterium | reverse complement strand
ATCTGAAAGGATGGGCGACCTCTATGGACGGCGCGGTGGTATACGAAACGAACTATTTGGATTCGCATTCGTACAACGTGGAGCCGGGCGCGGTGGAAAGCAACGCGATAACGGTAAATTCCACAATGAACCTTTACGCGGTTTGGGAGCGCGCGTATACGAATATGTTCGGCGGGAACGACTATCTGTTCATTCCCGACCTCAACGCGAGGGACGCGTATCTTTACAGGGGCGGCATATATTTCAAAGGCAGGTACGACGATTACACGAGAGAGGTCTCTTTCAGCATCGTAGACGGATACGAAGAAAAACTCATCTTCTCCTGCAGGGTAAATACCGACCACACCTACTGTTATTACGATCCTTCCCGCGCGGAACTCGAATACAGCCTGTACAGCGGCGGCGATCAGCTTGACAGACAGACCACCGTAAAATTTGACGAATACAACGGTATAATTTTCACGGAAAACCGCTCTTCCGCCAACGAACAGCGTTCTATAGGCACCTATCTTCTGAACGGCGCCGACGAATACGAAATAACCTTTACTTTCGGCCCGCACACCGGCGAAAAAATGTTTATACGTTTAAGCAGTATTTCTCTTTCGGGCGTAAGCGATATAAGGGTTTTCCGTATACGTAACGACGATGAAATGAACCTGGGCACTTTGAAAAGGTGCATAATATATACGGGCGCCACTAACGAATACGTATCTTACGGAAACCTCGTACAGTACGCTTCGTATTACGCTTTAACTCTTTCCGGTTTCGGAACGGCGCAGATGGCGTCTCCCGACGGAACGGTAAACTATATTTACGAAAAGGAAGGGGATAAAATAACGTTGACAAACGCCGTTACTTCGGCGGTAATGGTGGTTAAACTCATAGGTCAGGACGGGTATATCGAATACAACGAGGAATTGGACGGTGAATTCTTTACCTCGGATGAGGATGCGTCGCTCACGCTTGACGGAATGTACAACGCAACGTATACCGACGCGCAAGGCGTTGAATATTCGGCGTTTTTCTCGTATACGCCTTCCGTTTTCGACGGATACGTGGTAACCGTTCACGCCAGAATGCCCGTAGGCGATCTCAGTTTCGTGATCAGAAAGACGGTTGAAACTACCGGCGGCGGCATGATAGGCGAAGATCAGGAAGAAACCGAAAAGACGGTAAAATACGAACTTCAGGTTAAAAACAGCGGTTACGCCGAATATTATTTCAGATATAAAGATCCCGATTCGGGCGTTATAAACACGTATATCGTGCCGTTGCTTATAATTAACGACACCGAGATAGGCGTGGCCGATTTCTACGGTTTGCGCGACGATACGAACGAGAGGACCTTCGTAAAGATAGCGCACGGCGATCTGACGGCGATAGACGATTACCGCTTCAAAATAGAAAACTTTACCGTTGACGAAGAAACCGAAAGTTACGGGTTGTTCAATATTTACGACGTAAGTTCGCTGGTATATTCGTATGAAGATTATCTCGGCTACAACTCGTATTATATTATTTCGGCGTTCAATAAAGCGGGAAGGGAGATCGGCGGATTATCCAGAACGTACACGAACGGAACGGATTCGTTAATTCTTGCTTCCGCGGGATTTTTCATTGCGTACACGGGCGAAAACGTATTCCACGGCACGTTCGAGCAGGAAGGAAACATAGTGGCCGTAAACGCGGTTATAATGGATTCTTCCGGAAGATTGTTTTACGAGCTTGACGGCAACTCCTTTACCGAACTTGAAACGGAACCGTACAGCGCCTATCTCTTTTCGGAGACCGGAACCGATTACGACCGTAATACCTATATTTCGTTCGACGGCAAGGGCGGCGCAAGCTACTTTGAAAACGGAGTTAAACTGTACGACGGCACGGTGGAAAAGACCGGCCACACCACGAGATTCGATTCTTCCGTGGATATATATTCGTTTACCGCGAACGGCGGCGGCTTCAGTTTCGATTATATAAGACTGTATATCGGCGTAACTTCGCTTTATTCTCCTTTCAGTCAAACGTATAACGACGCCTACGTTTCCGCGTACGGTCGCCTTGTGCTTGACGGTTACGGCTATAACGCCGAATATACCGACGTTGAAGGCATAGTTTATTCAGGCAGATACAGCGTTTACGAGGAAAACGTAATTCGCTTAAATCACGGCGAAGGGTATTTCTACTTCGATCTTTCGGGCAGAAGTTTTTCAAAGAGAGGCGTGGAATACGGCACTTACGTATTTACGGATAACCAGTCGTTCACGGGTGTGATGGTAACGCTTGACGGTTACGGAAAGGCGCTCGCTTTCACCCTGAACGAAGAAAACGACGAAAAAACCTATATCGACCGAAACGGAACGTATACCATCGGGGAAGACGGGCTGGTCACCGTGAATTACTCTACGGAAGGCGGCGGCGTTACGCACGTCGGTAAATTCGGAATTTCCCTCTATAATTTAGGCAGCGGCAGATACCCCGAAATCACCCGTCTGTACGGCGAGGTGGTAATGTCTTACGTTCAGGACGATAACTGGACCGTACTTACCCTTGAGGATAACGGGCAGGCTACGCTTTACGATTCCAAAGGAAACGTTCAGAACGGCACTTACGTTCTTATAACCGACGATCTCCTTTACTTTGAGGATATCGTGAACGTAGAAAACGGATACCTGTTCGATTACGACACCGTTGCGGGTTCAATTTATCCCGTAAAAAACAGCGAGAGAGGGTATTATACGCACGAACTTGAATCACTCGTGTTCTCTAAAGCGGGTTTTGCCGTTTTCAATCACGAGGAAAAATATTACTATACGGTAAACGACGGAAATATCGTTTTGTATAAGAAGGATGCGGATGACGAAAATTCAAGTAAATACGGCTTTGTGGAAATAGAATTCGGAACTTTCGAGTCTGAAATGATTTATAAGGGAAAAACGTATTACGCGAATAACGGTTATTCCATAAACTTCATGCGCGCGGATCTGGACGAAGATAAGGACGAGGACGGTAACTTCATTTATCTTCTTCCCGTAAGCGAAGATAAAAAAGCCGCCGTTACGGAACTCAGTTTTGCCCCCTCGGGTGAGAGAACTTTCGCGGGAGTAAGCGGAACGGCAAAAATAGGCGGCGTAGAATATAACTGCAACGTTTACAGAGAACTTGACGGAGAGACCGACGAACTAGTTACCTATGCGAGAATCGGTGATTTCTATATATACGTGGACGTTGAGTTCGGCGGCGTGGATCTGCTTGGCAACAGTTTGAGTTCTTTCCGCGTTAAATCGGTTAAAAGAATTGCCGGATATAACGCCTATAAGTATATAGACGGATATTACAGAATATACGTATCGCAAGGCCCCGTAGCCGCCCGTAATTATCTGATGAACGATAATTACGGCATTCTTACGATGTCTTACGAGTACAATGAAAAGGGCGATACCGTAAGTTCTTACGTAGACGCCGAATTCGGCGATCTTACCGGACTTTACGATATGGACGGCAACGTTGTGAAACTCGAACACGCCGTTTACGAAACGAGAGAGAGCGACAGAATGTTCAGGGTAACGCTTGAAAGCGGCGGATACGTTTACCGCTTGTATTTCTTCCTTGAACTTCACAGCATAGTCCGCGCGACCGGTTATTATATCTACGCCTTCACGCGTGAAGAAACGATTATGACCGCAGACGGTACGTATAAGGTAAGCGTTGAAAGATATATCGCTTCCGACAGCGAATCGAGGGTAAAAGGTTCGTTTATGCAAGTGGGGCTTGCCGTTAAAACGGAAGAGACCGACGAACACGGCGATTATATTTACGAAGAAATAAAACTTGCCGGAGGACTGACTAACGCCGGTAATACCTATTTCTTAAGCCGCACGTTCGAACAGGTTGACCTAAAGGACGACAAAGGCGAAACGGTTGTAGACGATAACGGCGATCCCGTAAAAACCAACGGTAAACTTCTTTCAAGCGTATACTATAAAGTTACGTTTATTGAGGAGGATAACAACATTCTCAACGACGAAAACTTCGTAAACGTTTACAAATCGGCAACGGTTGAAAAAATGGATATGACGGTTTACGTAAGCGAGGACGGAAAATCTTTCGTTGAAATTCCCGAAAACGGAATGATGATAGTGTTCGTTTACGACGGAACGTCGTACTTCGTGGAGAGCGGCAGTTACGATACGGGAGATAAAACATACTCTCTCACCGTTACTACCGGTGACGAGTTCACCATCACCTTAAACGACGACGGTACCGCGGTGTTCACCCGCGTAACGGACGACGACGATGTAAGAGGATAAGAACGATCCGTTAAAAGAATTCGAAAAAAGCAGCAAAGTCCCGTAAAACGAGCGTTTTACGGGGCTTTTAGGTTTATATTATCAGTTATCGGCTTAGGATTCCGGCAAGAGATACCTCGCGTTTCCGCTTATCTTTTTTCAAACGGTTGACAACCCGCGTATTTTGGGATATACTTTTTCTAAATCAGCAAAAACTAAAAATAAGGAGAAAAACGTATGGCCGTAAGACTTAACGAAAACAAAGAAATAGTTGCTACGATAAGGGAAGGGTTAAAGCGTAAAAACGGCTACTGTCCGTGCAGACTTGCTATTACGGAGGATAATAAATGTATGTGCAAGGAGTTTCGCGATCAAATCGCCGATCCCGATTTCGAAGGGTACTGCCACTGCAAACTTTATTATAAAAGTAAGGATTAACCCCTTAAAACGCGCATAAAACGAACGTTTATATATTTTGCGGCGTTTTACGCATACTCGTTTTATGCGATACTTAAAAAAGTACGTGGGCGTTTATACTTATACGGATGAGAAAGGAGTATCCTCGCCCGTGTCGTTGGTTTGGGAGGACGGGCGTTCCTTCCGTATAAACGCGGTAAAATCGGTAAAAAACGCTCCGCCCGATCACGTGGGCGGGTTGGTTACGGTCCGCTACGACGTAGTGGTGGAAGGTTTCAGCCGCGTGCTCTATTACGAAACGTATCTGAATAAGTGGTTCGTTGAAAAACTTTGCGAAAATTACAACTGAAAATCCGCCGCCGCGTCTTTCAACGCGGCGGCGGTTGCTTTTCAGGAAAATATCCCGCAGTCGTCAAGCAGGATATCGTCTTTTTTCAATTTATCCGCGTTGTATTCGCGCGAAAGTTCGTTCAGGGAAAGTGGTTCGTACCTGTCCGTAAGCCCCGCGTTGAAAGCGAGCATACCTATAACGCGGCGCGAATCGGGAAGCGTGGAACGGATATATTCCATATTGGATTTTCCCTCGCGTTTACTCATACGGGCGCCGTCGGAATCAAGAAGCAGTGGAACGTGCATAAATACGGGTTTTTGAAAGCCGAATTTTTCGAACAGAAAAAGTTGGCGCGGAGCGGACGAAAGAAGATCTCTGCCGCGCACTACCTCCGTAACGCCGCTTTCTCCGTCGTCCACGGTAACGGCAAGTTGGTACGCGAACACACCGTCCGCACGGCGAACGATAAAGTCGCCGCATTCTTTAACGAGGTTTTGTTCGTAATATCCCTGAAGCACGTCGGTAAAACTTACGTTTTTATCGGGAACGATAACGCGTGAAGCCCCCGCCCTTACCGGCCTTTCCGAAGGGGAGAGCCGGCGGCATGTTCCGTCGTATACGGGGGTATCTCCGTGCGGCGCGGTTGCCGCGTGAAGCTGCGCGCGCGAACAGTAGCACGGATAGATAAGCCCTTGCCGTTCAAGCGTGTTAAGGTAGCGTTCGTACACTTGCGCGCGTTCGCTCTGCCAAAGGATCTCGCCGTCAAATTCGAAGCCGAAATAGTCTAAATCGCGCATTATCCCGTATGCAACGCTTTTGGGGCACCGCGCTACGTCAAGATCTTCTATACGCAGAAGATATTTTCCGCCTTGGGATCTGGCGGACAGATAGCCTATCATAGCGGTAAAAATATTGCCGAGATGAAGCCTTCCCGAAGGGGTGGGGGCAAATCTGCCGATAGTCTGCTTTTCCATAATTCAAGTATAAACAGAATCTTAAAAAAAGTCAAAGAAAATAAAAAGGCAACCGCCTGAACGGTTGCCCGCGATATTTATTTTTTAAGCCTTTTTGAAGATGTCAAGAGCTTTGCTTCCGCCGGTAATGGCAGTGGTGGTGTTGGGAATGAAAATGCAGGTTCCGTTTACGTATTCGGATTTCTGCGCGTCTTTGATAAAGCCTTTAAGCGTGTCGCTGTCTTCTATGTACTCTCTCATTTTCTTCTCGTTGCAGTCGAATTCGAGAATGATTACGGCGTCGGCAACGGTGGAGAGGATATCGCCTTTCTTGGTGAATACGTGAACGAAAATTTTTATTCCGAGTTCCTCTTCTTTTTCCTCGTCTATATAGGAATAGAAAGAATTCTGATAATCGTTTACCTCTTCAACTTCGGTGTAGCCTTCTTTTTCAAAAGCTTTTTTCACGCTCTTGTAGTTGGAACAACCGACGAGCGAGAGAGCAGCGAATGCGATAAGCATTACGGCAACGATCTGTTTGATTTTCATCATTGTTAAAATTCTCCTTTTTTATTTTGATTATATTTTACCACCGACAGGGCGGATTGTAAAGCGATTTCGTTAAAATATATTAAATTTATGTTTGCGGAACGGTTTCAGCATTTACGACAAAAACACGGTTTTTGCGGCAAAAGGTTCTTTTTTTGTGCGTTTTTACAGTGTTAGAATTTTCGTACGGAGGGAGAAATGAGCGTTTACGTAGAATATGCCGTTATCGACAATATGGTGTTCGATTATCTTCTTCTCAAAGCCGCGCTGAAAACGGGCAGGGTGAAGTTCGGTGAAATTCAACTTATCGCTACGGCCGCCGCGGGAACGTTTTTCGCGCTGTTTTTTCCTTTGATGAACGTAGGCGGCGCGGCGGGGGTTATATTCAAGATCGTTGTGGGCGAGGTAATGGTGCTGGCGGCGGGAAAATACGTTGATATATATTCGTATATCAGAACGTTGCTGTTCTTTCTGTTCTATACTTTCGCAGTGGGCGGCGCAATGATAGGAATCTGTTATCTTCTCGGGCTGAAATTCGATTCCGAAGCGGGGTTCGCGCT
>JAGCZN010000154.1 GCA_017959995.1 Clostridia bacterium | reverse complement strand
GTATATATTTTTTGTTGTCCTTAAATGTGAGAAGTTGCGGAAAATCCGGAAACGGTATCACTTCTCTGTAGTCCTTTCCCTCGTATTTGAAAAGAAGTTCGGCGGCGCGTCTTAAGTGTATAAGTTCGTCGTTGAAATGTCTTTCCCAAACTTTTTTTACGTTTGCGTTCGTTTCGTCGGCATAACACGAATAATACAGATAGCATTCGGCGTATTCATGTGTGAGCATACATTCAAGCCAGGTCATATCAGTATCTTTAAGACTCTCGTATCCGCTTACGTGTTGTTCCTCTATCATGGCTATTTCGCTGAACAGTTTTCTTCCGTTTTCGCTGTGATAGAACCCCGCCACGTTCATATAGTAGTTCATGGTTTGCTGTTCGGCCGCGGTTATTATGCTTACGTTAAGCTTGGTTATCGGATCCGCAAGCGTGAAATTCACCGGTTTACGTATATCGTCAACGGGGTTTCGGTGTTCCGCAACGGTCGGTCTGCCGGGCATTATTTCGGTGTAATTTCCTATAAGTTTTTTGTAATTTTGTCCTTCTTCCATCTCGAGCAGGTCGGTGAAGCGGTAAAGGTGATCGAAATCTTCAAGCAAAGCGAAATTGAGTTGGTCGCGAACGCTCGGGTCCTTTTCTCTCTGCGCAAGAATGGCCGTCAGGTCCACCGCAAGCTGTTCGTAACTCAAAGTCGTTTCGAGAATGGTTTCGTCAATCGGTTTAAGCGAACCTATACGCTTTTGCTGTTGCTGTTCCACCCTGCGTATATCGGCAATATCCCTTCTTAAATCGTTGTTTGAACAATGCCTTGCAAACTGGTGGTAGAACCATACGGATTCGAATTCCGTGCCGTTCATTAAAATAATTCTTGTTTTTGTGTAGGGATCCGTTTCGTACTTACCGTAACTTTTTAAGGCAAGCTGGGTGAGCGGATAATAGTTTCCTTTAATTTTTTTCGGTTGCAGTTCAAATGGGTTCATAAAGTTATACCTCCTTGCACCGAAAGTATAGCCAACGATTTTTGAATATATACGCGCCGTTGACAAAATTAAGCCGAAATGTTAAAATAACTGAAAGGAGAACGTTATGATAAAATTAGAAGGCGGCTGGGACGAAGTACTTGCCGACGTATTTGAAAGCGAAAACTATAAAAAGATACGGAACTTTCTTAAAACGGAATATTTTACTAAAACGATATATCCGCCTATGCACGATCTGTACAACTGCTTTCGGTTTACTCCGTATAACGCGGTAAAATGCGTGATTCTCGGGCAGGATCCCTACCATAACCCCGGACAGGCTCACGGATTGTGTTTTTCGGTAAAAGAAGGAGTTGAGCTTCCCCCTTCCCTGAAAAATATCTATAAGGAAATAAAGGACGATATAGGCATTACCGAACCTGATAACTACGGAAATCTTACCAAATGGGCGGTAAACGGCGTTTTACTGCTCAACACCGTGCTCACCGTACGCGCGGGCGCCGCAAATTCGCACAAGGACTGCGGATGGCAATGGTTTACCGACACCGTGATAAAAAAACTTTCCGAAAGAAAGCAGCCGATAGTTTTTATGCTTTGGGGCGGAAACGCGAGAAGTAAAAAAACGCTGATCGATACTTCCCGCCATCTCGTACTCGAATGCGCGCACCCGAGTCCGCTTTCGGCTTTCAACGGTTTTTTCGGATGTAAACACTTTTCAAAGTGCAACGCTTTTCTTGAAAAAAACGGAATGACCGCAATAGACTGGCAGTTATAATCCGGCATTAACAAATAAAAAATACCCGCCGTACTTGTCGGCGGGCTTTTTATTCAATTTTCGTAAGGATCTACGCCGAAATCCTTTCCCATATTTTCTTTGTAAGTATTTATAAGCGGGCTTTGTTTACTATCTATATCGTCAAACAGCGAAGAAATGTCTTCTTTCTGCTTTCTTGATAATTTTACGGGGGTTTCCACCTGCACGGTAACGTACAGATCGCCCGTGCGCGTACGGCTTCTTATGCCTTTGCCCTTAAAGCAGATTACCTTTCCGCTCTGCGTTCCGTCGGGAATATTGTATTCAAACGCCTTATCAAGGCCGGGTATCCTTACCTTTCCGCCCAAACACGCGGTTTTGAACGGAACGGGTACCGTAACGTAAAGATCGAATTGTTTCCTCGTAAACAGTTTGTGCGGTTTTACCGAAAAAAGAACGATAAGATCGCCGGCTTCTCCGCCGTTATCAGGCGTTTCTCCGTAACCTCTGCGCTTGATATAACTGCCGTTATCCGCGCCTGCGGGAATATCGAATTTAACCTTTGTATTGACCACCGCTGTTCCTTTGCCTCGGCACGTGGGACATGGTTCGGTTATAATGTGGCCGAGCCCACGGCATTCGTCGCAAATTCTTGTGGTTACCGTTCTGAAAAATCCGGAACCCGAAGCGTACGATACCTGTCCTTTACCGCCGCATTTTGCGCACTGTTTAAGAGCCGTTCCGTCTTTTGCGCCCGTACCGCGGCAATCGGCGCACTTGTCTTTTCTCGAATAAGTAAGCTCTTTGGTGCAGCCCAAAGCGGCGTCAAGAAAACTTAAAGACAATTCGTACGTTATATCCCGCCCGCGTTGTCGCTGCGGTTCGGAAGAGCCGCCGAAACCGCCGAAAATATTGCTGAAAATATCACCGAAGCCCGAAAACGGATTTTCCCCGCCGGCAAACCCGCCCTGTGACGCGTACGGGTTTTCGAGTTCGAAGTCGTACTGACGTCTCTTTTGCGGATCGGAAAGAACTTCGTTTGCCTCGTTTATTTCCTTGAATTTAGAGGCGCATTCGGCGTCGTTGGGATGAAGATCCGGGTGATATTGCTTTACCAGTTTTCTGTAAGCCGCCTTTATCTCGTCCGCCGAAGCCGTTTTGGAAACGCCTAAAATATCGTAATAGTTCTTACTTGCCATTTATAGCCTCTGTATTTTCAAGGCAAGGCGCGTTTCGCGCCTTGCCGAAAGAAATTGCGTTTTATTGATTACTGTTAATTTTGGTGGAATTCCGTTTCACCGTCGCCGTTGGGCTGCTGCGCCCCGCCGGACTGCTGATATACTTTTGCGAATATCTGTTGCGATTCGTTTGAAAGTTTTTCGGTGGCGGCAACTATTTTATCATTGTCGTCCGTAGCGAGTTCATCCTTCGCTTCTTTTACGAGATCGTTCAGTTTGGATTTATCTTCGTCGGAAAGTTTATCGTCGAGATCTTTAAGCGATTTCTCTATCGTGAAAATCAATCCGTCCAGTTTATTTTTGTTATCCACAACCTCTCTTCTCTTCTTGTCTTCGGCTTCGTACTGTTCGGCTTCTTTAACGGCCTTGTCGATATCGGCTTCG
>JAGCZN010000153.1 GCA_017959995.1 Clostridia bacterium | reverse complement strand
TGAAAGACGAAATACTTAAAGACGCAACGCTTAAGACCGCGAACGAAGTAGTGGATAATCTCAAGAACCTCAACGTTCACAAGATAATAGACTTCGTTGCGGAAGAAGTGAATACGTTCAACGCTGTGAAAGCGGAACTCGTGAACGATATAGCGGATCTCGCCAAGGACTTCGTCACGGCGGACGCAACGATAGCTAACTTCAAAGTAAATAAAGAGCTTGACGTAAGGACGGTAACCGAAGACGTATACGACGTAATAAAGACGGCAACGGGCAAAAAACTTGCCCCGTCGTTAGAGAGGATAATAACCGAATTTGAAGAAGTATACGGCGACGTGAAACTGTTCGACAACTTCCTCGGCGGAATGAAAGACGCAACGCTTAACATGGTTGTTGCCGACGAAGTTAGCGAGATAGCGTCCGGCTTCAATATGCCGAAAGTTATAGAAGAACTCGTGGAGCAGTTTGCGGACCTTTACGACGGTGTTAAACTCAAAGATTTCGTAAGCGCAAGCAAGGAATTAAGAGTATACGGCGTAATAGAAGCCGTAGGCGAAGTGGTTAAGGCGATACCCGTTAACGAAGATATAGTAAACGGGGTAGTGGAAATAGCCGAACTCATACTCGCCGATACTGACGTAATGCACGTAGCGCTCAACGAGTTCACCACCGTAGAAGATCTGTACGACAGCGCATACGCAACCTTCAAGAAGGTAAGCGGCAAGAAGTTCGGCGCGAAGGTGGAAGAAGTAATAGACTTCGTACTCGACAGATACGGCAAAGTAGTAATAAAAGACTTTGTTAACAGCGCGGTACAGGCGACGAAGGAAATAGAGATAGCGCCTACGGTAAAAGACCTGCTCGGTCTGTTCGGAATAACGAGAGAATTCAAGTTATACGAACTGTTCGAAGACGAAGAAGGGTATATTACGGTCGACGACTTCATGACGAATCCTTCGGAAGCGGTTAACAGGATAACGGCGCATATCAAGAGCATAGACGACGTGAACGCCATAATGGCGGATCTGTATTACAATAAGGACTTTGCCGACACGAACTGGTGGCAGAAAGGCCTTATTTACGGAACGTACGGAGCGGCGGCGGTTATAGCTTACTTCGTTGCGCACGATCAGATTTACAACGCTATGGAAGGCAAACTGCTTTCCGACTACGTGAATGCGGGCGGAATTGCCGGCAGCAACGAAGATCTCAAAGCCTTGCTCGATAAAGTTCTCGATACGAAGATAACCGACCTGTTCGACGTTATCGACGGAAACAAGACGATCGAAGAAGGCATCGACGCCATAGTAAAGGATATCCGCGTAGGCGATATAGTGGCGGCGTTCACGATGCTTACGGACGACGGAGCGAACTGGACGTACGGCAAGGAAGAAATAGGTCGTATGCTCGGCGACGCGTTTGACGTTCAGATAGCGGATCTCGCAGAAGTGGCGTTCGGTAAGAAGAAGATAAAAGACGTATACGATTACACGGCGATAACGGTAGACGATATCGGCGGATTTGCGTTCGACGTAGCGGGTATACTCGACGTGCACTTCAACTACATGAGCGACGAACTTCAGGACAAGACGGAAGCACTCGGAAATCTTACGGCGGACACCTTCCTTAACAGGAACGACCTTGTGAGCAAGGCGAAACTCAAAGATATATCGGTAGATACGATCGTAAGATATACGGACAACGTGTTCGGTATCTTCAAGCCCGAAGTAGTTACCAATAAGGTATACAAAGCGATAACCGAAGTAATAAGCGACCTTATAGGGGAAGCGGTACTCGTAGAGGGCGATCCGTTCAAATTCACGCCGGAAACGGTAGTGGAGGCAATAAAGAACACCGAAATAAGGGAAGAACTCGTACCTGCGATAGAAAAGGTGGTAACGGGCTTCACTAAGTACGGAAAGAACGTAGGCAACGCTCTGGAAGTGATAACGGAAGTTGTATTTGCGGAACACTCTACCGTATCCGACGCGACGTTCAACGACGTAACGGTGAACGACGTGCTTTACGTAGTGGAAAAAGGCTTACCCAATAAGGTATTAAACAACAAGTACTTCAAGGGCGTTGACGAATTCGTAGGCAACGTGATAGGCAGCGCGAAGTTTGTTGAAGGCGGAAAGAAACCCGCTTTCGCGCCCAACAATATAATAAATACGTTGCTTGACGAGAGAATAGCGTATATTCTCGACGAGGCGAAGAAGATGCTCGATACGTTCGGGCTGCTTAAAGATACGAAACTAGGCAACACGCTGAGGAACGCGTTCGATAACGCGGGCGGACTGTACGGAGACAGCACGGCGAGAGAACTTCGTTCGGCAACCATGTCGATAATGATGCACGCCCTCGTAGACGCCGTACTCGATACCTTCTCCGTAGATTCTTCCGAATCCAACGGCGGAGCGTCGCATATCGCGTCCGTAAATATCGCGGGAAGCGGCAACGCCGTTCTCAAACGCGAAGTTGCGGAAGCGGCAAAACGTCTTATCAAAACGTTGCTTACTGACAGAAAGATCGGCGAAGCTAGGATCAACGGCAATGCGAAAGTGGCGGACGTTACCGAAGACGTGATCTCCGTAATCGAAGCCTCAATCGACATGAAGTTTAACAGAGAAAGCATAGCGGGCATACTCGTTAACTTTGCGGAAGAAACGTTCAAAGACGTTACTATAGGCAATCTCGCGCAGTTCGCGAAAGACGCGCAGAATATCAGCGTCAAGGGTGAAGACGGTCTGGTCGGCCTGTTCGATAAAGTAGGCGCGAAGATCTCTTCCTTCAAACCCGAACTCCGCGTCGCTATAGTAAACGCCCTTAACGATATCTTTGCAGACGACGCAAAAGTTTCCAAACCCGGTTTTAACGCTTCGGTTTACGTGGGCACGCTTGTCAAAGACGTTTACGAAATAGTAAAAGCGGCTACCGGCAAGTACGCCGACGAAAAGACCGCCGATACGGTTCAGGCGATAGTCGATCTGTTCGACGACGTTCCCGTAAAACTTTCAAGCGTAGCGACCGACGTTCAGAAACTTAAAGTTTATAAGACGGTGGAAACGGTTGCGGATATTGTGAATATCAACTCCGCAAACGAAACCGTTAAGAAGGTAGTTCCTCATGCGGTAACTCTCGTAGAACTTCTCCTTGAAGATACCGCGATAACGGCGTTCAAGGTCAACACCGGCGTAACGGTAGACGAAACCTATAACGCGGTTTACGACGTAATAAAAGCCGCAACGGGCAAAGAGATAAAAGACGGCTCGGCGATAGACGTAATAATAGATTACGCGCTGGATCACTTCGGAAGCATAGCGCTTAAGGATATAGCGAAAGACGCGCCCGAAACTGCAAAGAACCTTGAAGTGAAGGGAGCGGGCAGCGTACTCGAACTCGTGGACAACGTGCTTGCTACCACAACCGTTAAGCCCGCGGTGAAAGACGCGATCGTAGCTCTTGCTGAAGACGTACTCAAGGATAGCAAGGTATCCGCGATAGGCGTGGATAACGAAGCTGTGGTAGGAGACGTGGTAACGCACGCGTACGATTTGGTAAAAGCGGCGGCTAACTACAATAACGCCAATACGGACGTGGCGGTAGAGAAAGCGGTAACGCTATTGAACAGCGCGCCCGTAAGGCTCGGCCACATGGCGAACGACTTCAAGGCGATAGACACGTATACGGCTATAGACACGGTAAGCGAAATAGTGGTAGCGGTATCCGCTAACGCAAAGGTAGACGAAGTGACGCCTAAGGCAGCGGAACTCGTGAAAGTGCTGGTAAAAGACGGAACGATCGGCGCAACCGGAATCAATACGGAAGCCACGATCGAGGAAGTATACGAATCCGCGTACGAAGTAGTGAAAGCGGCGAGCGGGCAGCAGATAAAAGACGGCTCGGCGATAGACGTAATAATAGATTACGCGCTGGATCACTTCGGAAGCATAGCGCTTAAGGATATAGCGAAAGACGCGCCCGAAACTGCAAAGAACCTTGAAGTGAAGGGAGCGGGAAGCGTGCTCGAACTCGTGGACAACGTGCTTGCTACCACAACCGTAAAACCCGCGGTGAAAGACGCGATCGTAGCTCTTGCGGAAGATCTGCTTGACGATACTACGGTTTCTGCTATAGGTATAAACAATTCCGCTAATCTGGGCGACGTAGTAAACGACGGTTACGGCGTAGTTAAGGCTGTAACGGGCAAGGAAAACGAAAAGGTAACCAACGTGATCGCCGCGGTTACCGGGCTTGTGAACACCGTTCCCGTAACGCTTGGAAATATCGTGGGCGAACTTCGCAGCATACGCGTTTACGACGCTGCCGACGCAGTTGCCGAAATAGTTGCGGCAATAACCGATAACCAGACGGCTAACCGTATCGCGTCCAGCGCGGTAAGGCAGACGAAGAACTTCGTTGACGAAGAATCCACGTTCACGAGGGCAACGATAAAGAATCTGTCGCTCTCAACCGTGAACGACGCGCTTGCCGACGTTCTGTTCGACAGCACTATGGAAACGCTTCTCAACGGCTCCAACGCCGATAAGGCCAAAGCTTACGTTATCTATTATATAGATGCGAACGTGGCGGCTATAGCTTATATGGTGGCAAGGCAGAAAGTTTCCGACTTCCTCGGCGACCGCACGATAGAAAAAGTAATATCCGTAGGCGGCAAGACGCCGGAGATCTCCAACGCGTTAGCGAACGTGGTCATCAACGATATACTCCGCGTTTCCGTTGACACGTTAACCGGAAATTATGACAACAACGGCGGCTTGACCGTACCTGAATTTATTGATATGTATTTTGCCGACAGTACGCTCGGTGACGTTATCAATGTATTCCTGCCCGAAAAAGTTGCGGGTAACAACGTGGTCAAACACATAGGGGAAGTTAAACTTATCGACGTATATGAAGCGATAACCGGCAAAGTGGACAGATGGCAGTTCGTGCGTAACGTTCTCGACGGACTTACCGTAGGCGATACTTACAACAATAAAGTAATTTCCGTCAAGGGTAACGTTTTGGAGATAGTTTACTATATCGCGTCCATTGAACTTAACGACGTAGTGGGTATGATCCTGCCGAGGTTTATAACCACCGCCGCTTATCCGAAGGTAAGTGCGGATTATATAGTAGATAACTACTTCACCGCGGCGGGTACAAGTCCGCTGGTTACCGTAATGGGCGACGCCAAAGTAGAACACGCCGTATCGCCGTTCCTGTCCTCGTCGTTGAGAAATAACTTCATCGTATCCAAGTTCATGCCCATAACGGTCAAAGACGTTTACGAAGTAGTGCGCGGCAGGGCGGGCATCAACGCTCTCCTCTACAAGGCGCTCGAAAACGTTCACGTTGCGGAAGTCCTCGGTTACACCGCGGGCGAAGACGGTAAGTGGCTGGATAAGAAGGGCAACGCCCGCTTCGAATACACGGCTAACCCGTCGCAACTGACGCTTATAGACGGTTACCTCGTCAAACCGTTCGTAAAAGACCTTATCAGTATATCTATAGGCAAGTTCTTCAAACCCACCTCCGGCGACAGTTACCTCACTCAGGTGAGAAACGGCATCGTGAAGATAGGCGATATATTCGATATGACTTACAGCGAGAGCGAACAGACCTGGTATCGCGGAAGCGACGTAACGGATACGCCTTCCACTCTGTGGAATGCGGTATTCTCCAAGACTGTCACCGACTTTACGAGCGGCGACGTCAAGAACACCGTTATAAACACCTTCGGCAATATAAGATTTGGCGAACTTCTCTACGACCTCACTTATAACGACACTACCGACACTTGGATCTATAACCCGAGCAACGGTATAACGTTCGAGGACGGTAAACTTATTTCGAGAATAGAGAAGAACGTATTCAGGTTGAGGCTGAACGACATTTACGTTGACGGCAACATAAATACGACTAAC
Source organism: Clostridia bacterium (assembly GCA_017959995.1). Classification (GTDB taxonomy): domain Bacteria; phylum Bacillota; class Clostridia; order Christensenellales; family Borkfalkiaceae; genus RGIG3732. The sequence continues at coordinate 7,818 of JAGCZN010000153.1, read as the reverse complement.
GTAATGAACAGCGTGCTCGAAGATATTTACGTGGGCGACGCGCTCGGTTACAAAACTCTCACCGTGACCGAATTTGACAAGACCGCGGCAACCGAAGAAAAGACGTTGCTCGACGTTATCGCCACTTACGGCAAAGAGACGGACGGCTTCGGAAAGACCTATAAGATCTCCGACGCGGCTAACCTCTATTACGTACTCGAGAGCAGCAGCAATTACTACTTCGTATCCGAAGAGAAAGGAACCTACAAAAAGATGACGGTAAGCGTTCCCGCGGTACGCCGCCTCGATTACGACGATTTCGCGTTCACCGAGGCAGAAAGCGAAAGCACGGGCAAAGATCTGTTCACCGTATCGCAACTCGGTTACGTTTGGGTGGACGAAAACGGCGTGAACGCCAAGACCATCTACAACGTACTTTCCAACACCAAACTTTCGGATATGGTTAATCCGCCCGAAGGTTCCACCGGAAACATTCCGTTGCTTGACGAGCTCGGTTGGCTGGCCATTTCGGACTTACCGTTCAACCTCGGCGGCAACGCGATTATCGACAGGATCTCCGATTACCCGCTCTGCAAGATCGGCGAGGAGATAAACAACCTCTATATCGGCGACGTGATGGATTACTACATCGGCGATGCGGTAGATACTTCCGCTATGGATACCGTAGTCGAAAAGGACGGCGTGGCTGTAGTCAAGTCCGTAACGGTTTTAGGTACGACCACTTACTACAAACTCAAGGGTAAAGAATATTACGAGGCGGAACTCACTTCTTCCGCTACAAGAAAGATGAATTACCCCGCCGCTTACGAACGCAAGTACGGCGCGGGCGCAACGTTCGACAGGTATTCGTCTGCGGATAACTTCGATTTCGTATGGAAGAAGGAAACTTCCCCCAACGTTTACGAAGAAGTTGACGCGCTTACCGCAATGATGGCAAGTATCAAGATAAAGGATATGTCGGCGGGCTTCAACCTGAACGATAAGATCGATTGGTTCTCGATAAACGATATGTTTACCGATGATAGCAGCATCAAGAACAACGCCCTCTTCAAAGGCATTGTCGACGCGCCTCTGTGCGATATAAGCAACGCCGCCAACTCCCTGTATCTGTACACCGTTCTCGGTTACGACAGAGTGGGCGAGGTTACCGAATACGCAGGCAAGGCTTATGACGAAATAGCCGGTTATACCCCCGCCGTAGCAGGCGATCACACCGTTCTTACCGACGGGCACGGCAACTATATAAAGAGAGCGGTCAAGTATGAAGACGAGTCCACACTCTGGTTCGTTGCCGACGGCACCATAGCCGACAGAAAGGCGCAAACGGATAGAAAGGCTGCGGATTACTCCTTCAATTATACGGAGAAGAAGGAAGTGGCCGGCATTGAAACCGACGTTGCCGTAACCGATCACCTCAAAGTTCTCGTCGCCGATATGACGCTTGACGAGTTCTCGAAGGGCGGCTTCGACGCGATAATGAATAACATCAACTACCTCACGCTCGAAGAGGTACTCGGCGGAGATAACGGCCTGTTCGGCAACAATATCTTCAACAGTCTCAAAGATAAGCCCATCGGAACGCTCGGCACCGCCATCAACGATATGCGCCTCGGCGAATTCATGAACTACTCGCTCGTAGAACATACGACTACGGGATATTCCGATATCGCCGTCACGGGAATTATGAAACACGACGTCAACGACGAATATCTCAGAGAGGTAGACGGTAAGTGGTATAAAGTTACCGCGGAAGTAGCCGACAGAAAAGCGGCTTACAGCGAACCCGTTACCGCGGCAGACTATACGTTCGTATGGCAGCAGTCAAGCGTGGACGTTTCCTCGATAGTGAACAGAGTGATCGCCTCTTTCAAGGTCAGCGACATATCGAGCGGCGCGGATACGATGATAGATCAGATTCTGTGGCTCAGCGCGCCCGAACTTCTCGGAACAGCCGCTACCGACAGCGCTATCTTCAGAGCGATAGGCGACGCCCCGATGAAGAAGATAAACGAAGCCATCAACGACGTTTACGTAGGCGAGCTTATGGATTACGAACTGCAGGAGATCCCCGCAACCGCATTCATCGGATACACCGGTACGGTGGTAAGCGGAAAAGTGCTCAAGAATCCCGCAACCGAAGAATACGCGAAAGAAAAAGACGGCAAGTGGTACAAGGCGAAGGATATGTACGCTGGATCGGATACCACGCACAGCTACGTTGCCGAGGACTTCGACTTCGTATGGAAGAAGAAAGCCACCGCCGGCGGAGCGGAAGTAACGGGCGTTGAAGGTATAATGGCCAACATTCAGATAGGCAGCCTGAACACCGCTAACTTCAGCGACAAGGTGAAAGCGCTTAAAGTAAACGAGGTAATGACCGTTGAAAGCGGTTCTCTTATGGATATACTCGTAGGCGATTCCACCATCGGCAATATGGGAACCACCGTTGAGGACAACATGAAGACGATAAGCGTCGGAACGTTGATAACCAAGGGCATTCTCACCGGAATGGATGAAGATAAGATCGGTATGCTTATGGTTCACAACGGTTACAGAGGATACAGAACGGACGCCGTAGATACAACCAGCGAGTACTACGCTTTGGGATTGACGGACAGCAACCTGTATCAAGGCAGCGTAACGATCTACTTATCGTACGATCCGGGAACCGATACCTATAATACCGCCACCGCAATATCTGCGACCGAAGTACAGGGCGACGATTATATCGATTGGCACGATATGTCTCTCAGTCAGTTCATGGCGGCGATTATCGGATAACAAAACTCAAAAACCCGTAAAAACGTTTGACAAAGCGTTCGGGAATATGTTAAAATACTAAATACTTGCGGAAGGGAAACCTTCCGCAGGTATGCGTATAAATTCCCGTAGTTTTACGGGCGGCGCGCCTTAAAAGGTGGGGCGCGTTACGAAAGGGCGCAAGCCCGTTACCTTGCTTGGGCAAACCCCAAGCCGAATAAGTCCGGGAGGTAAAAGAAATGAACAAGTACGAAATGCTTTACATTATCGCCAACGAGCTTGACGACGAAGCGAAAGAAGCGGTTATCGCCAAATTCGAAAAAATCGTTACCGACAACGGCGGAAATGTGGAAAAGATCGACAGATGGGGAACCAAAAAGTTCGCGTATCCGATCGATTACAAAGCAGAAGGTTACTACGTTCTGATGACGTATGAAGCAGGCCCGTCGCTCAATAGCGAGCTTGTAAGGGTTGCCGGCATCAGTGACGACGTTATCAGGCAAATGATAACCAGACTGTAATAGGAGAAGAAAATGAACAAAGTTTATTTAATCGGAAATCTTACGAGAGATCCTGAAATATCCGAAACTTCGGGCGGCGTTCACGTTTGCAGATTTGCCATTGCGGTAAACCGCACTTACGCAAGTTCAGACGGAACCAGAGAAACCGACTTCTTCAACATTACCGTTTGGAGGCAGTTGGCGGAAAACTGCGGCAAATACCTTAAAAAAGGCAGTAAAGTGGCCGTTGTGGGGCAGTTGCAGAATCGCTCGTATGAAGATAAGGATGGCGTCAGACGTACCGTTACGGACGTTATTGCAAACGAAATCGAATTTCTTACGCCCAAGAGCGCCGGCGAAGGTTTTGAAGGCGACGCGGCCGTGGTTTCACGCCCCGCGCGCAAGGAAAAGCCCGTTCTTGAAGAAGTTGACGACGATCAGCTTCCTTTCTGATAGGCAAAAAGAAATTTCGGCCGATTCATTATTTTGATATGGAGTAATTAAAAATGGAAGAAAAAACAGCAGCCGTAAAAAAACCGGTCAAGAGAATACAGAAAAAAAAGGTTTGCGCCTTCTGCGTGGAAAAATCCGCTTTTATCGACTATAAAGACGTAAACAAACTTAAAAAGTTCGTTACGGAAAAGGGCAAAATGCTTCCCCGAAGAATGACGGGAACCTGTTCCGAACATCAAAGACACCTTGCCGAAGCAATTAAAAAAGCCAGGGTTATGGCATTGCTTCCGTTCAAGGGCGAATAAAAAGCGAGCGGGGAACGGCATAAGTCCGTTCCCTTTATCATTATGGGCAAAAATGTTTTTATAAGGGCGCTCGAACTGTTTTGCACGTTTTTCAAGATAGGGCTTTTCACGTTCGGCGGCGGCCTTGCCATGCTTACGCTTATCTCGCGCGAGGTCGTTGAGAATAAACGCTGGATAACGGATAAGGATATGGGCGATATAGTTGTGATAGCCGAATCCACCCCCGGCGCGATAGCCGTAAACACCGCCACCTACGTAGGGTATAAAACCGCGGGCGTTTTGGGTAGTGTTTTCGCAACGCTTGGCTGTATTTTGCCGTCGCTTATCGTAATTTCCGTGATATACGTTTTTTTCGATATGTTCAAGGAAAACAGATGGGTGGCGGCGGGCTTCAAGGGCGTGCGCGCCGCCGTTATAGTGCTTTTGTTCAACGCTTTTACAAAACTTTTCAAACCCATGAAGAAAAACGCGTTTACCGTAGCGGCGTCGATAATCGTTTTTGCGGTAACGCTTTTTACCGAATTCAATTCCATATACCTGATTTTGGCGGGCGGTTTTATCGGCGTTACGTATTTTATGGTATCGTGGGCGCGCGTAAAGCGTAAAAACCCGTCGCCCGTTACCGGCGGAGATACCGGAAATACCGGTGAAAACGCGGCGAAACAGCCTGAAAACGACCGTAAAACGGACGGGGAGGGCGAATTATGATATTCCTTTCGCTCTTCTGGAATTTTTTCAAAATAGGGCTGTTTACGATAGGCGGCGGCTACGCTATGATCCCCATGATAGAAGATACCGCCATAAACGCTATGGGGTGGCTCACGCACGAACAGCTTCTTGATTTTATCGGCGTTGCGGAATCGACTCCGGGACCGTTCGCGATTAACCTCGCCACGTTCATAGGTTCGATGCAGGGCTCGGATTACGGCGTTTTGGGCGGGGTGTTCGGCGCGGTATGCGCAACGCTCGGCGTGGTTACGCCCTCGTTCGTAATAATAATCGTAGTAGCCGTTATACTGGAAAAAATCATTAACTCGGCGGGCGTTCAGGGTTTCTTTTACGGCGTGAGGCCCGTAGTGGTGGGCCTTGTGGCGGCAAGCGTCGTTTCGCTTGGCATAGGAATAATTTTTCCGCTGATAGATCTTACTTATTTCAGGTCGGTATCCGTATCGGAATTTGATTACGTAAGCCTTGCGTTAACGGCGTTAATGTTTGTTTTAGGCTACTTACGCTTCGGAAAAAGCAAAAAGAAGATTCATCCGATACTGCTCGTAACGGTATCCGCCGCGCTCGGAATAATACTTTTCGGCGCGTTCGGGTTATAAAAAACAAAACGAAAAGGGGAAGGTTTTCGGAAAACACTTCCCGAAAATAAAAAAACCGAGTTGGGGGATTAAACGTCTCCGACCTGCGTTTTTTAACGGAGGTATTTTTTTATGGAACAAATTACCAGAAAAGTTTCGCCGACCGTGCGCCTTGCCCGGGCGGGAATAATCGCCGCGATCTACGCGGTTTTAACTTACGCTTTCGGGCCGCTTGCTTTCGGGCCGCTGCAGATACGCCCCGCGGAAGCGCTTTGTATTCTGCCGATATTTTTCCCCGAAGCGATACCGGGGCTTTTCGTGGGGTGCGCGCTGGCAAATCTTATTTCGGGTTACGGAATATACGATATAGTGTTCGGAAGCCTGATAACGCTCGTTGCTGCGGTAATAACCTATCTGACGGGCAGGGCGTTAAAACAAAACGTATTATCCGCCGTTTTAGGCGGTATTCCGCCCGTTCTCTTTAACGCGCTAGGCATACCGCTTATCATAATCCTCGTATCGGTTGAAGAAAGTATGGCGTCGTACTGGGTGTACTTTGCGCAGATGATGCTTACACAAAGCGCGTGGGTTTACGCATTCGGGTTGCCGCTGTATTTCGGCGTAGTGAAATTAAGGGCAAAGGAAGTAAAATATTTTCTTTGACGGGGCTTGCTTTTGCCTTATGCGCAATCAACGCGTTTTATATTTTACAAAATCCGCATAATATGCTAAAATAATAACGGGTAAAATTATATGGCGGAAATATTGGGCAAAATATTCAAAGGCCGAAAAAAGGGAAAGAAGTTGGGGCTCGGCCTCGGCGGCGGCGGAGCGAAGGGAAGCGTTCACGTCGGTGCGCTGAAAGCGTTTGAAGAAGAGGGTATAACTTTTGATACGGTTGCAGGAACTTCCATAGGCAGTATCGTAGGCGGTTTATACGCGCGCGGACTTTCCGCAAGGGAAATAGAGGCGGTAGTTTTAGGCGGCGGACTGAACGACGTAAAAAACATTCTTTTATCCCGTCTTTCCGGCGGCGGGGTGGACGGGCTTATCGGTATCGCCACGGGAAAAATGGATTTTTCCGATTTGAAAATCCCGTTTGCGGCGATAGCGGTTGACCTTGAAAACGGCGAAGAAGCGGTTTTTACCGAGGGCGATCTCGTTAAGTGTATGGGCGCAAGCAGCGCGATTCCGCCATATTTCCGCGCCGTTGAATACGGCGGAAGAACTTACGTTGACGGGGCGTTCCGCAATATAATCCCCTGCGACGCGGCGAGAAACCTCGGGGCGGACTTCGTAATAGGCATAGACCTTTCCGGCGGAAGACAAACGAATTTTAACGGCAAAAAAACGCTTGACGAAATGTATCCGGATAACGGCGTGCCCGTATGCAATCCGTCAGAAGCGGGGTACGCCGCGTGCGATATTATGATAACGCCGGACCTTAGCGGTTATTCCGCAACGAGTATCGGGGCGATAGCCGAAATGTATGAAATAGGTTACTTTGCGGCAAAGGGTAAAATGCCCGAAATAAAGGCCGCGTTAAAAGAAAAAAAGATACGCGTTTTTAAGTAAAAGCCATCTAAATCGCGCAAAAACAGCATTTTTGCAAGGGGAAAGCATGCTTAAGATAAAAGGCATAACCAAAATTTACGACGTTGCGGACGAGAAGGTAGTGGCTCTCGACGGAGTAGATATAGAGTTCCGCAAAAGCGAGTTCGTATCCGTGCTCGGTCCTTCGGGTTGCGGAAAAACCACCCTGCTCAACATAATAGGCGGCCTTGACAAATACACGTCGGGAAGCATGGAGATAAACGGCGTTTCCACCGCGGAATATTCGGACAGGGATTGGGATACTTACAGAAACCATTCCGTAGGCTTCGTTTTTCAGAATTATAATCTTATTCCGCATCTTACCGTTCTCGATAACGTGGAGCTTGCCCTTAATCTGGTGGGCGAAGATAAGCAAAAACGTTCCGAACGCGCCATAGAAGCTTTGGAGAAGGTGGGGCTGAGAAATAAGGCGTATAAGAAACCGAATCAACTTTCGGGCGGGCAGATGCAGAGAGTGGCTATAGCGAGGGCGATAATAAACGATCCGGAAATAATTCTCGCGGACGAGCCCACCGGCGCGCTTGACAGCGAAACCAGCCTTCAGGTAATGGCTATACTTAAAGAAATTTCCAAAACGCGCCTCGTCGTTATGGTTACACATAATTCCGAACTCGCGCGCGAGTACAGCACGAGGATAGTGCGGCTTTTCGACGGAAAAATAGTGGGCGACACGAACCCCTACGTTTCGGAAGATATTGGGCAAAAGTCCCCTGAATCGCGGGTAAACGTTGAAGAATACCCGAATGCAGCGGATGCGGTAAGAATAGAAAACGGACGGATACTTGACGACGTTTCGCCACTTTCCGACGCCGAGATCTCTTCCGCGGTAAAAGCGTACGTTCAAACCGTAAGCGGCGTTAAGTTCGCCGTGCTCGCCACGGG
>JAGCZN010000152.1 GCA_017959995.1 Clostridia bacterium | reverse complement strand
TGGCGGAAGCCGTTGCAAAGGAGATTTCGGCTTGCGGCGATACTTTCGGTTGTTATCCCGTGCCGCCGTTCACCTCCGGCTCGGGCGACGGGCATTTCGGTTCGGAAAGCGTTCTCGCTTTCGGTTGCGGGTCCGCGTACGTAAAGGGTTTTGAAAAGAACGGCAAACTCGCCGCTTATCCGTACCTTTCAAACGTCGATTTCTTGCGCGCCGAGGAAATTTCCGCCTGGCTCAAAGGAGGGTTATCGCAGGGGATAGCGGTGGACTCTTTAACGGATGTACACGCCGATTTCGCGCGATATAAGGGGGTAATTTATCAGAAGAATGCACCTCCGCTGTGTCTTGGACCTAACGAAAACCTTTCTTCGGCCATGAAAAAACGGGCGAAAGAGTGCGCCTGCGCAGGTATAACCGCGGGCGCCGCATTCGATTCTGAATCCGTAAAAGCGCTTAACGCAGGGCAGCTTAAAGAGTTTGCCGGCAGAATAGAAAAACTGAAATTCTCTTTGGCCGAAAAGGCTGATACCGAAGCGGCGTTTTCGGACGAAAGCGCTAAAATCGCCCTGCGCGCGGCTAAGGAGAGCGTAGTTTTACTCAAAAACGACGGACTTTTACCTATCTCTCCGTCGGTAAAGAACGCTGCCGTTATAGGCGGATGCGCGGTATTGGCCGGAGAGGAGGGGCTACCGCTCGGGGTGGAAACGCCGCTCGAACGGTTAAGGTACGAAGCGGGTAAAAAGATGAGTTTCAGGTTCTTTCCGTGCGCCGAAGGCTCGGACGAATTTGAAAGGGAACAGGCTATTGCCGCCGCGGAACGCTTCGATATAACGTTGCTGTTTGTGGGCGAAAAGGATCATGCTAAAATGCAAACGGATAAAAAAGAGGCCTTTTTCATACGTAAACTGATAAAAACGGCAAAGAAAGCGGTTGTGATCTTCCTCTGTTCTCCCGAAGATGTAAGCCCGTACGAGGAAGCCGACGCGCTTATCGTGGCATGGAAACCATGTAATTTTACGGGCAGAGCCCTGAGCAAATTGCTTACGTGCGAATCGCCCACGGGCAGGCTTCCGTACCCGATAATCTCCGGCGAACGGGCGGGCGGATTTTATCCGTTCGGGTACGGTTTGGGTTACGGTTCGGTGGAAATAAAAACCGCGGTTAAGTTCGGTGGCACGGTGGAGTTTTACGCCGAAAACGCAAGTATGGAAAAAATAACCGAAACGGTACAGATCTACCGCGAAACGCTCGGCGGATACAACCTTGCCGCTTTTACGAAAATCGCTCTGTCGCCCGCGCAGATGCGTCTTGAAACTCTGAAACTTCCGCGCGGCGCGGATATAAACGAAAAGTTAGTAATATCTTCCTGTCATCCTTCAAGTCCGCTCGCGCGCGTTACCGCGGTTATCAACGGCGATAAAACGCAATAAAACACGTTGTGGTAAAATGCGTGCGCGGCGCATATTATACTACGGGAGGATTTTTTATGAGTATGTTCTGTAGTGAAAACGGATTAAGCAGAAATCCGCTTTGCCGTTCGGGCGAATATTACCGCAATCTGTACCGGGTCGATTCTTCGGGGCGGCAACTTCCGCTTTCGTTAGCGCAACTTCTGAACGTGGATACGTTTATCACGGGCAATCTCGTGTTCTCGGCCAACGGAGAGGGAAGGTTTATCGTAATCGTTGCGGAAAACGCGGATAACGTGAGAAACAGGGGACTTTTGTATTAAATTTTTATTTTATTTCAAGGTCGTCGTGCGCGTTCGGGGTAACCAGCGCCGTTCTGAAGTCGGTATATATAACGCCGCCCGGCTTTGCGTTGGGCGGTTTTTTAACGTATTTTTTCAAACAGTAATCTACGGGCACCTTATCTCCGCCGCGCGCCTTGGAATAGTAGGCGCATATTTCCGCCGCGGCAAGAAGCACGCCGTCCGGCACTTCGCGCCCCTCGGTGCGTATTATTACGTGCGATGAGTGGAAGTTTTTGGTGTGGAGCCACACGTCCTCCCGCGAGGCGGAAGCCACAAGGCTGTCGTTCTGTACGTTGTTTCTGCCCGCTTTTATCGTAAAGTCGCCTAAAACAAAGGTTTTCGGCATACTCGGGCGTTCTTTTTTGGTTTTACGGGCTTTGTCGGCGCGCATTATTCCCGCCGCGATAAGTTCCTCTTTAAGTGCCTCGAAATCGGATTCGCTTTGGCAGCGTTCAAGTTCGGAGTACAGGTCGCCGAGGTATTCGAGTTCGGTGGTTACCTCCTCTTTCTGCGGAATAACCGCCGCAAGCGTCTTTTTCTGTTTGGCGTATTTTTTGAAGTAATTCTGCGCGTTTGCGTTTGCCGAGAGCGTGGGATCTAACGGTATTTTTACCGTTTCGCCCGCTTGGCTGTAATAGTTTACCAGTTCACACCATTCGGCTCCCGCGCGAAGCGAGTGCTGGTATGCGGTAAGAAGTTCGCCTTTCACGCGGTTTTCTTCCGCGCCCGAGGCGGCAAGTTCCTTTTCTTCGAGAATCTGCAGTTTTTTACGCAGTTTTTTTTCGTGGTTTTTAAGTCTGTCGGACAAAGCTTTTCCGTTCCGCCGGCGCAGGCGTTCGGCGTCTTTCGCGTCGAAAAAGAACGTTTCGGCTTCGAGCAAGGTCGGAAAGCGGGTTTTTTCGCCCGAAACGTGGGTATAATCGCAAACGTAGAAATCTCCGCCGCAAACGTTCGGTTCTATTTCGGGATTTTCAAGGAAACCGCGTAAAAACGCGTAAAATTCTTCCGCCTCAGTATTGACGGGAACGGACGCGCCGCCGAAAAAGCGGAATGCGGCTTCCCTTGCGGTGGGCAGGGATACGCCACGTATAACGGAGGCGATAAAGGTTGCCGCATCGTTGCCGCTAAACGCCGAAAAGGCCCCCAAAACGCGCGTTTTATCGGTTATTTCTATTTTTCCTTGCGCGGGCGGCAAAGTGTAGGTAACGCCCGTAAAAAGTACCCTTGCGCCGTTCAGATCGCCCGAAGGCGGACGAAGCGCCCCGAGGACTTTTTCGTTCTCGGTCAATATAACGTTGGAATATTTGCCCATTATTTCGCACACGAGTTTTTTTTCAACGCTTTCGAAAAAGTCGTTTCTCGCGTCGAAAACTATTTCGGTAATTCTCTCGTAACCCGCCTGTTCCACGCTTTTTATCACGGCGCCGGAAAGGTGTTTTCTCAAAAGCATACAAAAATTCGGCGCTGTCTGCGGGGCTGAATATGCGGCGCGCGTGGGGCACACTCTTGCGGACTCGGCGTTGGCGGAAACGCAAAGCGAAATATTTTTCCCGCCCGCGTAAACGTAAAAAACCAGCACGTCGTCCTGCGGCTGGATTATTTTGTTTATTTTTCCGCCCGATAAAAGAGCGTTCAGCTCCCCCGCGGCGATCTTCATGGTAAATGCGTCCTGCGGCATTATTTCTCTCCTTACTCCGCCTTAAAAAACGGCGGCAAAAAGCTTTGAACGGCGCGGCAGTATAAGCCGCCGCATAAATTATATAATAAAAAAACAAAAATGTAAAATTAAACACTTTACTTTTCCGTATTTGTTTGGTAAAATAGCATAGCACGAAATTTTTTTTAAGGATAAAACGAACACGATTCAAAAAACGATACAGGAGCAACACATGAACTACAAGGTAGAACAAGGCGAAAAAAGCACGGTAAAAATTTACATCACGCTTGACAAGGCGGAATGGGAAGCCGCCATATCGAAGGCGTATAACAAAACGAAAGGCAAATATTCCCTTCAGGGGTTCAGAAAGGGGCACGTTCCGAAGGCCGTTCTCGAAAGCACTTACGGCAAGGGCGTTTTCTTTGAGGACGCGATAAACGAAAGTTTTCCCGAACATTATTACGCGGTGCTCGAAAAGGAAGAGGGCATAAAACCCGTAGACCGCCCCGATATAGACGTTGACAAAATCAGCGACGACGGAATCACGATGATAGCGATAGTACCCGTAAAGCCGGACGTGAAACTCGGCGCCTACAAGGGTATAAAGATAGATAAAGTTGAGTATAATGTAACCGTTGAGGACGTTGACGCGGAAATAGAAAAACTGCGCGAAAGAAATTCCCGCACGGTTGACGTTGACGGGCGTTCCGCTAAAAACGGCGACACCGTGGTAATAGATTACAGCGGAAGCGTTGCGGGCGTTAAATTCCCCGGCGGCACCGCCGAAAAACAGAACCTCGTACTCGGCAGCGGCTCGTTCATACCCGGTTTCGAAGAGCAGATAGAGGGAATGAATATCGGCGACGAAAAGGATATAAACGTAAAATTCCCGGACGATTACCACGCCGAAGAACTTAAAGGAAAGGACGCGGTTTTCGCGGTGAAACTACACGGGATAAAGGTTAAGGAACTTCCCGAAGTGAACGACGAGTTCATTAAGGACGCCGTTGGCAGCGAGAGCGTTGAGGCGTACAGAAACGAAACGAGGGAAAAACTTGAAAAGACCAACGCGCAGAGAGCGGAAAGCGAAACCGAAGACAAACTTCTCAAGGCGATAGCCGACGCTTCCGAGGCGGAAATTCCCGAAGTTCTCGTGGAGCGGCAGATCGACAGCATCATGCAGGATATCGAATACAGGCTTATGTATCAGGGAATGAAGCTTGAAGATTACGTAAAATATACCGGTTCCACGATGGAAGAGTTCAGAAACAACTACCGCGCCCAGGCCGAAGTAAACGCCAAATACCAGCTCGTTATAGATAAGATAATCGAAACGGAAAACATTTCCGCAAG
>JAGCZN010000151.1 GCA_017959995.1 Clostridia bacterium | reverse complement strand
TTTTCTGCCGAGAACCGTATTGGAATAGCGTTCGCCGAAAAACAGCGTTTGCCACTGGCGCACCATGCCGAGAACGCCGTTGTTCAAAATCAGTATCACCAGCGGAATATTATAAGTTACCGCCGTTGCAAGTTCGTTAAGGTTCATTCCGAAACTTCCGTCGCCCGTGACCAGTACCGATCTTTCCCCCGCGCCTATCGCCGCGCCTATCGCCGCGCCCATACCGAAGCCCATGGTGCCGAGTCCGCCGCTGGATATAAATCTGCGCGGTCTGGAAAATTTAAGTTCCTGCGCGGCCCACATCTGATGCTGGCCCACGTCCGTTGCCACAGGCGTGTTTTCGCCTATGAACGAATTGAGCGCCCACATGGCGGAATGGGGGTTTAAGTGCCCTTTATCACACAAAAACGAGGTTTCCGTGCGTTTTAACGCGGCTATTTCTTCCTGCCAGAGCGGAAGCTTTTTTTGTTTTATCGATTTGAGAAGTTTTACAAGCGTAAGTTTAACGTCTCCGCGAAGTCCCACCGCAATATCCGCGTTTTTACCGAGTTCCGAACCGTCCACGTCGATATGCACGATCCGCTTGTTTTCGTTGAATTTAGCGCGGTCGCCGGTAACGCGGTCGTTGAATCTTCCGCCGAGGGCGATTATGCAATCGGACTTTGAAAACGCCATTGACGAGGCGTAGTGTCCGTGCATTCCCTGCATGCCGAGAAACCGCGGGTTATCCGTGGAAATTGCCGAAATACCCATAAGCGAACAACCTACGGGCGCGTCAATCGTATCGGCAAGGGCAAGCGCTTCTTTGCAGGCGTCGCCCGAAATAACGCCGCCGCCCACGTAAACGTAAGGGCGGGTACTGGAATTTATAAGTTCCGCCGCCTGCGCTATGCGAACGTCCTTTGCGGGGAACTTTTCATCCGGCATGGCGGACGGGCGTGGCAAATATTCGCAACACGCCAGCTGAACGTCTTTCGGAACGTCAACGAGAACGGGCCCCGGTCTGCCGGAAGACGCGATTCTGAACGCTTCCCGCAGAGTATCGGCAAGGTCGTCCACCGAGCCTACGAAATAGTTATGTTTCGTTATCGGAAGCGTTATGCCGGTTATATCTATTTCCTGAAAACTGTCTCTTCCGATACTGTCCGAGCCTACGTTGCCCGTTATAGCCACCATCGGAACCGAATCGAGCATCGCGGTTGCTATGCCCGTTACGAGATTAGTGGCGCCCGGGCCGGAAGTTGCTATCACCACGCCTACTTTTCCCGTAGCGCGGGCGTATCCGTCCGCCGCGTGCGCCGCTCCCTGTTCGTGCGCGGCAAGAACGTGCGTTATTTCGCCGCTGTATTTGTAAAGCGAATCGTAAACGTTGAGTATCTGCCCGCCCGGATAACCGAACACCGTTTTGCAACCTTGTTCTATAAGCGTCCTGACGAGTATGTCTGCCCCTGTAAGTTTCATTTTCGTTTTCCTATGTTTTCCGTTATTTTTTTGCCTATTTCACTGCACTCGCAAAGGGTGGTACCCGCTTCTTTGCCGTAAATATCAGCCGTTCTGAACCCTTTATCGAGAACGGACGAAACGGCGTTTTCAACCGCGTCGGCCTCCTCGTCCATATCGAACGAATAGCGCAGCATCATGGCCGCGGAGAGAATCGTTCCTATGGGGTTTGCCACGTCCTTGCCCGCTATATCGGGGGCGGAACCGTGTATCGGTTCGTACAGCCCGCGTTTGCCGTCGCCAAGGCTTGAGGACGGTATCATTCCTATCGAGCCCGTTATCATAGACGCCTCGTCCGACAGTATATCGCCGAACATATTTTCGGTAACGATAACGTCGAACTGCGAGGGATCTTTCACTATCTGCATAGCGCAGTTATCCACCAGCATTTCGGTAAGTTGCACGTCCGGATACTCCGCCGCAAGCGAACGCATAACCTTATTCCACAGTCTGCTGCTGTCCAAAACGTTGCTTTTTTCCACCGAACACAGCCTTCCCCTGCGCTTGCGCGCCGTTTCGAAACCTATGCGCCCTATCCTTTTTATTTCGCTTTCGGAATAAGTCAGAACGTCGGTCGCAACAAGTTGTCCGCCCGCGTTTTCCGTTTTGTGTTCACCGAAGTATATGCCGCCGATAAGTTCGCGCACGATTATAAAATCAATGCCTTTTTGCACGATTTCGGGCCTTAACGGCGATGCCGAAGATAGTTGCTTCCATATTTTGGCAGGTCGGTTGTTTGAATATACGCCCAAGCCGGCGCGTAGTTTCAAAAGCCCTTTTTCGGGCCGTTTGTCCCCCGAAACTCCGTTCCATTTCGGACCGCCCACCGCGCCTAAAAGCACGGCGTCGGCAGCTTTGCATTTTTCCAGCATTTCATCCGGTAACGGCTCGCCGTACGCGTCTATCGCTACGCCGCCCATGGCTACTTCGTCGTAGATAAATTCGTGCCCGTATCTTTCCGCCACCGCGTTGAGAACGTTTATCGCCTGTACGGTTATTTCCGGGCCTATTCCGTCGCCCCGTATCACCGCTATGTTTTTTTTCATATATACTTTTACTCCGTTTGTACGGTTTTATAATTATTTTCCGTTTTTCAGATACGCAGTTAAACGCCGCTATTCACGATGAATTACGCTTTGGGAAAGCAGTCGCGTGAAGAGCAAGGCTCGAAAAGGCTAAAGGACGAGATAGACCTTTACGGTCATCGAGGTCTTTCGACTTTTCAGAAACGCCGCTATTCACGATGAATGCTTTTTCAAAGAAGCCAAAAGACCCCCCTCGTTTATAATATCTTGTATGAACGGCGGAAACGGCGCGGCTTTATAGGTTTTGCCGGTCGTTACGTCGGTGATGGTTCCGCTGTCGAAATCTACGGAAACCTCGTCGCCGGCGGAAATTTCTTCGGCGGCCTTTTCGCATTCGAGAATGGGAAGTCCCGTATTTATGGCGTTACGGTAAAATATCCGAGCAAAACTTTTGGCTATAACGCAACCCGTTTTGCAGGTTTTTATAACTAGCGGCGCGTGTTCTCTCGACGAGCCGCAACCGAAATTCCTTCCCGCAACGATTATATCGCCGGGTTTTACTTTATTAACGAATTCCGCGTCTATATCTTCCATGCAATGCGCCGCAAGTTCTTTCTCGTCGGAAGTGTTGAGATATCGGGCGGGAATAATAACGTCCGTATCTACGTTGTCGGGATATTTGAAAACTTTGCCTTTTACTTTCATAATTTTACTCCTGCGGCTCGGTGATATACCCCGTAACGGCGCTTGCCGCCGCCGTCATGGGACTTGCGAGATAAACTTCGCTCTTTACGTGTCCCATTCTTCCAACGAAGTTGCGGTTAGTGGTGGCTATACATCTTTCACCCGCGGCCAATATACCCATATATCCGCCGAGGCACGGCCCGCACGTGGGCGTTGAAACAACGGCGCCCGCGTCGATAAACGCCGTTATATAGCCTTTTTCCACACACTCCCGATATATCTTCATCGTGGCGGGAATGATTATGCACCTTACTCCTTCCGCCACCTTTTTACCTTTAAGAATACGGTAAGCCGCCTGCATATCTTCCATTCTGCCGTTGGTACAGCTGCCTATAACCACCTGATCTATCTTAACGCTGCGAAGTTCTCCGGCGCGCACGGTATTTTCGGGAAGATGCGGGCAACTGACGGTGGGCGTTATCTTTGAAAGGTCTATTCCGATAACTTTATCGTATTGCGCGTCGTCGTCGGCGTAATAAATCACCGGCTTTCTCTCCGAGCGTCCGTCAAGATATGAAAGCGTAACCTCATCCACCGGAAAAACGGCGTTTTTAGCGCCCGCTTCTATTGCCATATTACAAACGCAAAGGCGATCGTCCATCGACAAATTTCCCACGCCTTTACCCGTAAATTCCATACTTTTATACAGGGCGCCGTCTACCCCTATCATTCCTATTATCGTGAGAATCAGGTCTTTTCCGCTGCAGTTCGCCGGAAGTTTCCCCGTCAACTCGAATTTTATTGCCGAAGGCACCCTGAACCAAGCTTGGCCCGTGGCAAGTCCCGCGGCCATATCGGTACTGCCCACACCCGTTGAAAACGCGCCCAGCGCGCCGTAAGTACAGGTGTGGCTGTCAGCCCCGATAATACAGTCGCCCGCGGTAACTATTCCCTGTTCGGGCAAAAGCGCGTGTTCTATACCCATTTTGCCCACGTCGAAAAAGTGGCTTACGCAGTGTCTGAATGCAAATTCGCGGCACTGTTTCGATTGTTCAGCCGCCTTTATATCCTTATTCGGAACGAAATGATCGAGTACTATACTGATCTTGTCTTTATCGAAAACCCTCGTAAATCCCGCTTTTTCAAACTCTTTTACCGCCACGGGGGTAGTTATGTCGTTACCGAGCACCATATCGAGTTCAGCCCTTATAAGCTGACCGGCAACGACTTTATCCAGCCCCGCGTGGGAAGATAGAATTTTCTGCGTCAAAGTCATCCCCACGGTTTATTTCTCCTTTTTGAGCGAATTGTTGTAAGCGTTTACAAGCGCGTCTGCCCCGGCGCGCGTGATATCCGTATTCATTCCCGCACCCCAAACGTGTTTTTCCGATCCGATATTTATTCCTATATACGCCACCGCCACGCTCTGCGAACCGTTTCCGCGCATACTGTGTTCGGAGTATTCTTCAAGCGTGTAAACCGCACCCGTGTAAGATTTAAGGGCGTTGCTTATTACGTCTATCGAGCCGTTGCCCGTTGCCTTAATCGTCGTTTTAACACCGTGTTTTTCAAAAACGATCTCGCCCGAAACTCTGCCTTCGGTCTTTGAAAAATTTATATCGCAAACGGAAACGGGCCCTTCGGCCGCAAAGTATCTGTCCTTGAACACGGTAAGTATATCTTCCACTTTAAGTTCGCGGTGCTCTTCGTCGGAAACCGCTTTACAGGCGTAACTTAAATCTTCCCGCATCTTCGAGGGAAGAACGTAACCGTAAGTCGTTTCGAGAAGGTAACCGATACCTCCCTTGCCGCTCTGCGAGTTCACGCGTATCACGTCCGCATCGTAAGTTCTGTTTACGTCGGCGGGATCTATGGGGAGATAGGGCACCGTCCAGCGGTGACGACCGTTTTTCTCTCTCCACTTCATGCCTTTCGCGATGGCGTCCTGATGACTGCCGGAAAAAGCCGCGAAAACGAGCGCCCCCGCGTAAGGCGCGCGTTCGTAAACGCGCATACGTGTACATTCCTCGTAAACGGCGGCGATAGCGGGCATGTCCGAAAAGTCGAGTTTCGGATCCACGCCGTGAGAGTACATATTCAACGCGAGCGTAACTATATCCACGTTACCCGTTCTCTCACCGTTTCCGAAAAGCGTTCCCTCTATTCTGTCCGCGCCGGCAAGAAGCGCAAGCTCCGCATCCGCCACGCCCGTGCCCCTGTCGTTATGCGGGTGGGAAGAAAGCGTTACGTATTCGCGGTAGCGTATATTTTCGCTTATATATTCGATCTGGCTTGCGTAAACGTGCGGCCCGCTCATCTCAACAGTTACGGGCACGTTGATTATAACGTTGTTCGTTGCGGAAGGTTCAAGCACGTCGAGAACGGCGTTTATCACGTCCAGCGCGTATTCGGGTTCGGTCCCCGTGAAACTTTCGGGCGAATATTCGAAGCGGAAATTCCCCTCGTATTCCGAAGCGAGTTTTTTCACCAGTTTCGCCCCGTCCACCGCTATTTTTTTGATCTCTTCCTTGGATTTTCCGAATACTTGTTCTCTTTGGGCCACGCTCGTGGAGTTGTAAAAGTGGATTATCGCGGCGGGCGCGCCCTTACACGCCTCGAACGTTCTGCGTATAATATGTTCCCTGCACTGCGTAAGAACCTGAACGGTAACGTCTGCGGGGATAAGCCCTTCCTCTATTATTTTCCTCAAAAACACGTATTCGGTTTCCGAAGCGGCGGGGAAACCTACTTCTATCTCCTTGAATCCCACTTCGAGAAGCATACGGTAAAATCTCAGTTTTTCGTCAAGGTTCATCGGAACAACAAGGCTCTGATTACCGTCTCTCAAGTCAACGCTGCACCATACGGGCGCCTTTTCCACGCGTTCTTTGCTTGCCCATTTCAAATGGTTGCCGGGGGCCGGAAAATAGCCCGCGGAATATTTTGTGGTGTCCATAAATTTCGTTTTCTCCGATGTTAAAGTTCTGCTATTACCTCTATTTCCACGAGGGCGCCTTTGGGAAGTTCCTTTACCGCCACGCACGATCTTGCGGGTTTTTCGGTAAAGTACGCGGCATAAACCCCGTTAAAACGCGCAAAATCAGCCATATCCGCCAAAAAGCACGTAGTTTTTACAACCTTTTTCATATCCGTTCCCGCAGCGGTAAGCACGGCTGAAATATTTTCGCACACGCGCGCCGTTTGCTCCTCAACGGTTTCGCCGTCTATATTTCCCGTGGCGGGGTTTATGGCTATCTGGCCTGAAGTGTACACCATCCCGCCCGAGATCTTCGCCTGCGAATAAGGGCCTATTGCTTGGGGCGCGTTTTCAGTGTAAACGGTATTCATACGTTCACCTTTCCTTTACTATTTTGAAGCCCTCTTCTTTAAGGGCCTTAACTATTTCGATCATGTGGTCGTAATTACGCGTTTCGATGGCTATTCTGAGATAGCACCCCGTTACGCTTTCCGTTTCGCCCGCGCGTTCGTGGTGTACGCTTATAACGTTGCCGCCGCGATCCGCTATTATGCGCGAAACGTCTTTCAGTTGGCCGGGCTTATCTATCAGTTCTATCAAAAGCGAACCGAGCCTTCCCGTTTTTATAAGGCCGCGCTGAATTACTCTCGAAAGTATGGTAACGTCGATATTTCCGCCCGATACCACCGAAACTACCTTCTTCCCCGCGAGAGAAAATTTATCGAACATAACCGCGGCCGTAGCCGCAGCGCCCGCGCCTTCGGCGATCATTTTCTGCTTTTCTATGAGGGTGAGAATTGCCGAAGCGATTTCGTCCTCCGAAACGAGGCATACGTCGTCAACGTATTTTTTCACCATTTCAAAGGTATTGCCGCCGGGGTGTTTTACGGCGATACCGTCGGCGATTGTGGATACCGAAGAAAGGGTTTCCGCTTTTCCGCTCTTCAAAGAATTGTACATACCGGGCGCGCCCGCGGCCTGCACGCCGTACACCTTTATTTTGGGGTTGACGTTTTTGACCGCGCAGGCTATGCCGGAAATCAATCCGCCGCCGCCTACGGGCACTACCACGGCGTCCACGTCGTCAAGTTCCGAAACTATTTCAAGCCCTATCGTACCCTGTCCGGCGATAACTTCCTCGTCGTCGTAGGGATGAATGAAAGTATATCCCTTTTCGCGCTGAAGTTCAACGGCTTTCGCGTAGGCGTCGTCGTACACGCCGTCCACCAAAAGCACTTCCGCGCCGTAACTTTTCGTGGCTTCCACCTTGGATATGGGCGCGCTGTCCGGCAGGGTGATAAGCGAGTAAATACCGCACTTTTTCGCCGCAAGCGCCACGCCCTGCGCGTGATTGCCCGCCGAACACGCTATTACCCCGCGCGCCTTTTCCTCTTCGGAAAGCATGGCTATTTTGTATCCCGATCCACGCACTTTGAACGAACCCGTTTTCTGAAGATTTTCGGGTTTGAAAAACAGTTCGCA
This sequence comes from Clostridia bacterium, assembly GCA_017959995.1. GTDB lineage: Bacteria > Bacillota > Clostridia > Christensenellales > Borkfalkiaceae > RGIG3732. Next base: position 384 of record JAGCZN010000151.1, on the reverse strand, counting down.
CCCGCCTGCGGGAAAAGCGGATCTTATCACCGGCGTAGGACTTATTATATTTTTCAGCACCGTTGCGGCGTGAAAGATCTTATCGAGCGTAAACATCTTTTTTACCTGTTAAATTATTTTATTTCGTATATCCAACCGGCGGGCGCCTCCACCGTGCCGAGTTGTATTCCGCGAAGGGTTTCGTAAAGTTTTTTCGTTACGGGGCCCATTTCGCTCATTCCCGAAGGAAAAACTATTTCCTTTCCGTGGTCGTTTATTTTGCCCACGGGCGAAATGACGGCCGCGGTTCCGCACAGTCCGCATTCGGCAAAGTCTTCAAGTTCGTTTAGAGCCACCGGTCTCTCTTCCGTTTTAAGGCCCAGGTATTCTTTCGCCACGTAAAGA
>JAGCZN010000150.1 GCA_017959995.1 Clostridia bacterium | reverse complement strand
TGCAGGGTTTGCGACAGTTCTTTTATTTTCTGTCTGTAAAGGTCGGTTTTTATCATAAAAATCTCCATAAAAATGCGGCGGGAAAACACCCTCGCCGCATCGTTTGTTTTTATTATTCTTCTTCCGGCTCTTCCGGCAGGTTGACGTTGTGGTATATCGACTGAACGTCGTCGTTATCTTCAAGCGCGTCGATAAGTTTCATAAAAGTTTCGAGTTGCTTGTCCTCAAGCGTTATATAGTCGTTGGGAACCATTTCAACGTCCGCCTCTATAAAGTTTATTCCCTTATTTTCAAGGAATTTACGCACGGAAGAAAAATCTGCGGGAGCGGTGTAAACGGTATAGCAGTCGTCGTCGGTCAAAACGTCGTCCGCGCCGGCTTCAAGAGCTATTTCCATCATGGTATCCTCGTCGAGATCCACCGTTCTCTCCGCCACGATCACACCCTTCTGCTCGAACATATAGGATACGCTGCCCGTGTTTCCGAGAGAGCCGCCGTATTTATCGAAAAGATGCCTTACGTCGCCTACGGTACGGTTCTTATTGTCGGTAAGGGTGGTTACTATCACCGCGCTGCCGCCTACGCCGTAACCCTCGTAAACGAGATTTTCGTAATTGATATTGCTGCCTTCGCCCGCCGCCTTTTTTATTGCCCTTGCGATATTGTCGTTAGGCATATTGGCGGCTTTGGCTTTGGCGATAACGTCGGCAAGTTTGGAATTGAGGTTCGGATCGGCCCCGCCCTTTGCCGCAACGGCTATTTCTTTACCTATCTTCGTGAAGATCTTGCCTTTGGCGGCATCAGTTTTTGCCTTTTTATTTTTGATGTTGGCCCATTTGCTGTGTCCTGACATAATAACTCCTTAATTGAATTATTTATTTTCTATAGCGTACGCTATAACCGCAAACGCTACCGCAGCGTTAAGACTTTCAACCTTTCCGTCCATCGGTACGGAAACGGTTTCGTTCGCAACGCCTTTGAAAAACCCGGATACGCCGTTAGCCTCGTTACCTATAACGAGCGCGTAAGGTTTTTTTACATCGCTGCCGAACACGTTTTTCCCGTCCATATCGGCAACTATAATATTGTTTTTTGAGATCAGCCGGTAAACGGTTTCGGCATTGAAAGCGCGCAGGTTTACGTAATAAATACCGCTCATGCTCGCGCGGACCGTTTTAGGTGAAAACGCATCGGCGCAGTTCACGAGATACACGTCCTTTATGCCGAGCGCGGCGGAAGTACGTATTATCGTTCCGAGATTGCCCGGATCGGATATTCCGTCAAGTACGGCGCAGTTCCCGCGCGGCGGCAAAGCCTCGTTCCGCGGTTTTTTAACGACCGCCATTACGCCTTGCGGCGTTTTGGTTTCGGAAAGACGGGCGAACACCTCCCCGCTTACTTCCTTTACGGAAACCGAAACGGGCGGGAGTTCCTTCAAAGCGTTATCCACCCCTACTATCTCCCTCACTTCCGCGCCGGAAAGTATTGCCTCTTTTACCATTTTAACGCCTTCAACGAGGTATTCGCCGTATTCCTCACGGTATTTCTTTTCTTTAAGCGAGGCTATTCTCTTGATCTCGGCGTTCTGCTTTGACGAAATTATCATATAACCGAACCAGCCTTCCGTTTTGAGAAGGCTGGTGAAAAATCGTTATGCGTTTGCCTTGGCAACGTCGCAAAGGGAAGCAAAGCCCTGCGCGTCGTTAACGGCCATGTCGGCAAGCACCTTTCTGTTGAGCGTAACGTTTGCTTTTTTGAGCCCGAACATGAATTTGGAATAGGAAAGTCCGTTAATTCTCGCGGCGGCGTTTATTCTCGCTATCCAGAGTTTTCTGAAATCTCTCTTCCTGCGTTTTCTTCCTACGTAAGCGTAGGTGAGCGACTTCATAACGGCCTGGTTGGCCACCCTGTACAATTTACTTTTAGCGCCAAAGTAACCCTTGGCGAGTTTCATTATCTTTCTGCGTTTCTTTACCGCATTTACGCCTCTTTTAATCCGCATAATTCATTACCCTCCTTTCAGCCTTTATAGGGAATAAGACAATTTTTAACAGTATTTTCCTGCGCTTTGGAAACGAGGGTCTGCTGTCTTAATCTTCTCTTTCTCTTCGTGTCTTTCTTGGTGAGGATATGAC
>JAGCZN010000149.1 GCA_017959995.1 Clostridia bacterium | reverse complement strand
CGCGCGGAGAGCGTTCCACGTATATTCTTTAAGCGTTTTTACCACGTTGGTCCACTTAACGTCAAGCGAAGCGCTTCTTTCGGGAGCGATATAACTTGAAGCGGGAATTACCGAGTAGTTCTGTTTTTCCATATATTCCTGCATATCGAAGCTGGAAGTTTTTACCGACCAATCATTTTCTATTTCGGAAAGTTCGCGTTCCATTTCGCTATGCCAGTAATCGTTTTTGAATCTCTCTCCGTTAGAGTCGGGATTGACGGCGTCCTGCGACCAGATAATGTTGTTTATCTGAAGTTTTCCGTCGTCAAACGTACCGGTGAGATCGTAGGTTTTGCCGGTGTAGGGCGAAGTCCACGTGTGGCCGGTCTGCATTTCGTTGGGGTTCTGCCAGCAGGTTTTGCCGAATTCGGTGAAATAGGTGTTGCCTTCGGCATCGTAATCCCAATGCACGCCCTGCAAGCCGTACCATATTGTCATGGCGCCTTCGGGCGAAGCGCACCAGTCGATTATCTGCATGCACAGTTCGGGATACGCGGATCTCGAACCTATGGACCACACTCTTTCACCGCCGCTTTCGTTGAGGCCGTAGCATATCGTGTTGGCAGACGTAGGTACGAGCGACATCATCGCCTTGCCCGCCGCAAGATGTTCTTCGGTATTGTAAAGGTTGCTGCCGGAGAAATCGAACGTGGATGCAAACACGCCGCCGTTGGCTACTTTTGCCGCCATCTTATCCCAATTCTGAGTCATCGAGTCGGGATCGATAAGCTTCTTCTGGTTGAGTTTGTTGAAGAATCTGAGGGCTTCGATATACGGGCCGTCTTCTTCGAGGGCGCCGTGGAATACGCCGTTCACGGCGTCATACAGGCCGAGCTCGAACTCATCGTATCCGTAATAAGCGGAAGCGAACGATTTTACGTTCATTACCATATTGCCGTCCCAATCGGGGAAGAGAGAGAAAGCGTAAGTGGGCGCGCCCATATCGTCGGTGGGGTTGATCTCCTTCATCTGCTCGAAAACGGAAATGTAATCGTCAAGCGTGTTCACTTCGGGATAGCCGAGCTGTTTGTAAAGATCCCACCTTATATCCCACGAATAGAAGAAGGATTCGTGCGAGGAAACGGTGGCTACGCTGTCGCTTCCGGAAGGTGATACGCTGTGGCCTATTCCGTAAACGTGATCGTAAATGGATTCGGGCCCTATCTTCTTGTTGAGCGCGCGGTTGGCTTCAAGTGCCTTCGGGAAATACTTTTTGAGATTTGTGCCGTAGTTATCAAGCAACTTCATCTCATCGTCCCACGGGCGAAGAAGATCCAAGGCGATTGCCTTCTGATACTGAGAACCGTTGTTACCCCAGATAACCAGGTCGCCCAGCGAACCCGTATTCACAAGATTGTCGTACGTATCCGTGTCGCCGGCAACTATGTTGAGGCGAACGCCGAACTTGTCTTCAAGTAAGGTTTTGCTGAAACCGAGTTGTTCATCCGTATGGTTTGCCAGCTGGCTGTAAACGGTGAGCGTGATAATATCTTTATTATTGCGCCCGCACGCGGCAAACACGCCGTTCGCCGTTATAACCATGGCTATCGCAAGGATAAACGTAGTTATTTTTTTCATCTTGTTTCCTCCTGTTTTATATTTAAGGGGTCACCTTAATTTAACCTTTTACCGCGCCCATCATTATGCCCTTTATGAAAAACCTTTGCATAAACGGATACACCAGCACTATGGGAAGCGTTGATACTACAGAAACCGTGTACTGAACGACCTTTTGGTTCAGGTTTTGCACGTTGCTTTTTATCCCCGAACGCATGAGCTGTTCAAGGTTGTTCGACTGGGTGAGATATATATACAGCCTGTGCTGTAAAGTAAACAGCTTGGGCGACGTGGTCATTAGAATAAGCGAATCGTTAAACGCATTCCAGCGGTTCACCGCGCCGAATATGGTAATGGTGGCGAGAATAGGTATACTTAACGGCAACATTATCTTCATAAATATTTTAAGCGTGCCGGCCCCGTCGATAACGGCGCTTTCCTCTATGTCGGCCGGTATCGATTCGATATACGTTTTTACCATTATTATATTGAACGGAACCACGATGTTCGGGAGAATATACGCCAAATAATTGTTGGTAAGGCCGAGCGAGTGCATATTGAGAAACCACGGCAAAAGTCCCGCGTTGAAGTACATGGGGATTATAGTAAAACGGTACCACAACCTTCTGTGCCACATATTTTTCTTGGTGAATATATACCCCGCAAAAGCGGAAGCGAACACCATTATCGCCGTTGAAATCACGGTGCTGCTGACCGTTATCCATACCGACCTGCCGAGATTTGCAACGTATTGTAGCGCAGTGTAGTTACCGAAATGTATTCCTTTGGGATAGATCGTTATAGCTCCCCTGAACACTTCTCCGTTATCGGAAACCGTGTTTATGAAAAGGTAATAGAACGGGAAGAAACAAAGCAGGGCGAACAGCATGAATACGGCATAATTTATTACGTAAAAAACGTAGTCTGCCGGAGTGTTTTTATGAACGGTACCTCCGTCGCGGTGTTTTCTGGAATTAGCCATACTTTCACCCCCCTATATGATACTTTCGCCGCGGATGGATTTCGACGTCCAGTTGGCGATAAATAAAAGCGCGAGGCTTATTACGGTTTTAGACATACTTATTACGGTGGCAAGCGGCTTGGTAGCGTCGGAATTTCCCTGCGCGTTGAAGCCGAGGTTGTAAACGTACAGGTCGAGCACCTCTATATTCTCTATGTTTTTCGGATTGGAGAAAACGAGATACTGGTCAAGCCCGTTGGAAAGCACGTTTGCGAACGCCAGAAGAAGCATTACGCTGTACGTGGGTATTAGCATCGGCACCGTTATATACCACATTTTGCCGAATCTCTTCGCCCCGTCTATCTCGGCGGCTTCGTACATACCCTGATCTATACCGGAAATAGCGGCGATATATATTATGGCGCTCCACCCCGTTCCTTTCCATATGCCCCAAATCAGCATCTGTAACCATACGGTGTTGTTTATTTCAAGCCAGCTTTTTTCGGGCGACGTGCCCGTAAAGGCCTCTATAACGTGATTTAACAGGCCGCTTGTGGAAAACAGCGATAGCGCCACCGCGTAAACGAGTATCCAGCTTATGAAGTTGGGAAGCGTGGTCAACGTTTGAACTACTTTGCGGACGGCGTTGTTCTTTATTTCCGAAAAGAACACCGCGAACGCTACGGGAAGCCAACTGGTTATAAGGCCGAGGCCGCTCATTACAAGCGTATTGCGTATTACCCTTATAAACCGCTCGAAAACGGCGCCGTCGGTAAAAAGATACGCGAACCATTTGAACCCTACGAAAGTGTTTATTCCCGTGTTGCTCGTTTCGTAAAACGCCATGCTGAAGCCTTTCAGCGTTAAATAAGAAAAAATAAACGTAAGTAAAATTATAGGAAAGGCGTACAAAAACAGCCTGTATTTTTCAGTAATTTCAAACTTTCCTTTTCTCAAAGAGAATTTATTTGCAGCCGATATGGATATGAAAAGAATTACCGCCGATATTGCAAAACCCAGATAAAGCCAAAACTGCCACGGAAAATTAGGCGGAACCTGTTTATGTAAAAATTCAAGAGAAACACTTGTGTTTTGCGGATTTTCGATACGTTTGTAAAGCAAATAGACGCCGAGAAGCCCCGCGCCCGTCGCACAACCGCCCGAAGGCAGGAAGAAAAGCCCGATTTGACGCGCTTTTTCATTGCCGAAACTCAATGCCGCACTTACGCAAACACTTATAATGCCCAGCAAGATTATTATGCTGGATATCTGTAAAAAGGTAAAAACAGAATCTTCTACGTATCCCATTCTTATAGGCGCAGCAAGAAGATACGTCAGCTTGCTTTTTGATACCGCCGACGTAAAAAGGGAAATACTGCTGTGTATGCCTGTAGTTATTCTGGCGGGATTAAGTTCGGAAATAAAGACGATTACGAGCGCTGCCACCGCAAGTATTCTCACTACCCAGTACATCGCCGCTTCCGCCTTGTTTCTTTTTGCAGTGTTTTCCGTTGTTTTTTCCATCCCTTATCCACCTTTTCTATCTTTCAGGACGGAATTGTTTCCGTCGTCGAAGAGCCGTAAACTTTATAAATCTATGATAAAAACAACATAATATTTTACAGGTATTCCGTAAATATTGCCGCGCGCGTTTCCGTTTTCGGTTACGGCATATTCAGCGGCGGCGTGTTTCCCCCATTTTTCGGCTTGATTTCCGCCGTAAACAAAATTTCCGCAATACGTATCCGTTATGCGGTAAAACGTGTTCAATTACATATATTCCCGAAAAAAGTTTCCGGTTTCCGTGCCGCAGCCCCGAAAGGCTGCGGCACGCGCCGGATAAAGTCAGTTCAATTTACTTTACTTCGTTTGAAATCAGTTCTCTTTTTTTTTGAGAACAACCGCCGCGGCAAGAACGAGAACGCCGAGCATTACGGAAGCGGAAACTCCCATACTTCCGCCGCAACCGGAAGAACCGTCTTTCGCGTCTTCGGAAGTTACGGGAGTAGCGGCTCTTACTATTACGGACTTGGTAATGGTGGTTTCGTTTCCGAGAGCGTCGGTAGCGGTAATGGTGATTACGTACTCGCCGGACGCGTCGGGCGTGAACTTATTACCGGTCACTTCGTAAGTCTTGTTACCTTTTGTAACGGTTATAACGGTAACGATCTCGTCGTCTTCGGAAAGATGGGTGTTTTCGCTGGTTACGTTAACTTTGATTTCAACGTCTTTGCCAATCTCGCCGATCGTTGCCTGATCCGCCGCGAAAGTAACGGTGGGAGGTATGAGCGTGGTGGGATCTTCAACGAGGTTGTAAGAAACGGTGAAGCCTATAACTATGCTTTCGGTAGGAACGTCGGCAAGAATGGGCATAAAGTTGCTGTAAGAGTGCTGGATATAGATGCCGAGGAAGCGGAGACCGCTTTCGTCGTACAAATAAGCTCCGGTATCGGGATCTTTGCCTTGATCGAGCGCTATGAACTTGGGTTCGCCGAGTTCGAGATATTCGCCGTCGAACATTACGTAAACGTCGGTAACGTTAACGCGGCCTTCGGCGTAAGCGTCCCAATAAATATCGGTGGATACGAAGAGCATGAGGAATTCGGAGCTCGTCATAAATCCGTTGTCTTCTTCCGCAAGATCGAGTCTTACTTCGTAATCGGCGCCGTCTTTGGAGAGTTGAACGTCGGTAACGTCGGTGAAGACACCGCCGCAATCCGTGGATGTATCGGTTCTGTAAAGGTGATCGAAATATTCAGTTCCGAGACCGTACAGAACGTCAACGTCGCACCAACTGTTACGGAATATATAGGTGTCGGCCATCTGCATACCCATATAGAAGTTGTGCGTCTTTCCTTCGAAATGTTCTTCCCAATCGATGTCAACGGGTTTAACGGGTTCGGCATAAACGAAGCGGAAAGCCACGGTTATGTTTTCAACGTGGTCGAAGTTGGCGAGGTCTTCTTCCTGGATGATGGTGCGGGAAGCGTCTCTCTTGATGCCGTCTATCGTACGGGTGTTATCGGGCAGATCTGCGGTGGAAGTATTCCATATATCGGCCACCGTATCGCCTTCATACCTCTCGTTCTCTTCGTTGTACGCGTAGTTGGGCGAGTAGGTGAAGGTTTTGAGGAAGCCGCCGGTGCTGTCCAACGGGAGCATTATGATGGAGTTGTTGTTTATTCTTATTTCCTTTATTTGGAGAACCCAGCCGGCGTAGTAAGTTTCGCCGTCGAGAACTTTCAGAGAGAAGGATTTAAGACCGGTAGCGTAACCGTTGGTGGTATCCGTGAAGTCAAGGCTCACTTCGTAGTTGCCTACGTTCTTCATGCCTACGGTAGTGGCGGTTGCGGTGCTGGCGTCGGATCCCGCGAAGTAGAACGCGTCGGCGTCGTCTTCAAATTCGAGGGTGGCTATAACTTCCTGACGCGCGTCGATAGGATAGAAATCGAAGTTAACCCACATTTCGGCAAAAGCGGTGCTGAACTCGGTGGGATCAACGCAGAGCCAGGTGGAATCGGTGGTGTCGCCGTCCCAACTGCGGGCGTCGGAAGGAACCGAAGCAACGTAACTGTTATAGAGGTTAGTACGGATATGTCCGTCCTCATCGTTCGTGTAACCTTTCTGATAATCTATCTCGGTAAGAACGAGTTCGGTGATCGAATCTCCCGTGTCGGGATCGGTGGTAGTAACGTATCTGCCGAGCGTTACGGAGTTGATCTTAATGGTAGCTCCGGGATAATCGGTAGCGGCGTTTGCAACTATAACCGCCGTGAAGTTATCGAGCGAGCGGATGGTATTGGAAGAATACTGCAAACCTACGGTGTAGTTACCTCTACCTACTACGGGAGTATTTCTCTCGTAAGAAGCGTTACCCGCGTCGTAGTGGCCGGAAAGACCGCTGCCGTTATAGGCTATATACGCGGTGTCGATAGGAGCACCAACTTCCATGAAGCTGAATGTTACTTCGATGGTTTTAATACCGGTAATTGCATTCATCTCTTCTTGAGTAAATATATTCGGAGCTACATTAGTCAGATCTCCGTCATAATTACGTGCGGAATCCGGAATACTGTTCACATATGCATTGAATATATTCATACGAGTAGTCGTATCGTCTTCCTCGAAAGTAGGAGCTTCTCTGGGCAACGTCACGCTTGATCCGTTAATTTTAAGATCCCAGAGCTTTATAGCGTACGTGGGGAAATACTCTGCAGCGTTCTTCATTTCAATTACTATTACAGCAACAGAACTTCCGTTTATACCTCTGTTTGAAGTACTTACGGTTGCCGACAAAGTGTAATTACCGGAGCCGGTAATGTGCAATTCATTGGCCGCGCCGCCTTGACCGGGGCCCCAAATACTTGTTGACCATGAAGTATTTGCAAACGCAATGTATGCAACTGCTTCCGGTTCTTCTTCGTCTTCAGCGAGAACTTTGGAGCCGAAGGAGAACGACGTTTTTGTCAGCGCGAACGCAAAAACGAGCGCTATGCTGAGCAAAGTTGCGATGATGCGGCGAAAACCGCTGTTCATCATTGTGTTCATCTTTTTACCTCCTGATAATATATTTTTTAATTGAATAAGGCACGATATAAATTTTTATTTGCCTTATAAAACTACTATTTTGCACGTTACATAATTATAACTTTATTTTAATCGTATGTTTTCTTCCCTCTTTATATTCAACGGGAAGGGCGGCGGACGCCCCGTCTGTTTCCGCGCGTGAAGTTTTTCCATGCGCAGGCCGCCTTCAATTTTCACTTCTGCCGTTACGTAGCCCGTAACGCCGTCGTTTTACTGCGTAACGTTGTCAATAACTTCCGCAACGCGCCGCGATACGCTTTCGGGAAGTTGCAGCACGCCTTCTTCCGTGTAAAAAAACGGAATCCCCCGAAACGGAAAAAACGCCGCCGTTCCCCATAATAGTATTTACTGATATAAGAAAACTGCCGGCAAGACCGTTTATGGATTTATATACTTCAATATCGTTAATTACGTAATTTGCGCAAGGTGTGTAAAAAGGAAGCCCGCAAATTCCGAAAACCCTTCCGTCGGAAAACGGAACGGCATCGAAAAACCCTTTTACGGCACATCCGAAAACATTCGTCAGAATTTTTATGGGTTGATTTGAAAAATTTCTTGTGTTCTCCGTTGCAATCATAATCACCCTTATAAGTCTATTTTAATTCATAAACTTTGCTATTTCAAGAATCTATTTTGCAATTTTATGGACAAAAGTTTGGATTTTTATATGAAGTACTATCAAAAACATTTGAAAATACCCCCTGCTAAAAAAACTTTTGCACAAACGATTGTAACTGAAAACGTTTTATGTTAAAATAAAATACAAATAAAGTTTGTCTTCCGGGACAAACATTTCGGAGTATGTATGATCGATTTCGAGAGTCACCGTTCAGGTAACAGTTATATTCATTTTCAATTTTGCGACTATATGGATAGCAACGTGAACATTCACAACAGTTTCGAATTCATATACATTTGTCACGGGCATTATAACTTGTATATAAATGCGAAAAAATACGAAATGAAAGACGATACCTGCGCCCTTATTTTACCGGGGCAGATCCACCATATCGAAACGGTGGAACCGTTTGACAGCCCGAATTACAAAAACCCACAAAAACCGTTTCTTTGTTTTTTTTCAGCGGATACGGTAAAGGAATTTTCTTATTACATACAGAATTTCGCTT
>JAGCZN010000148.1 GCA_017959995.1 Clostridia bacterium | reverse complement strand
GTCGTGATGATGGTGGCAGGAACATTCGGGATCGTCACACTCGACGTCGCCGTGATGATGGTGATGATGATGGTGCTCACGTTCGTCTTCGTCGTCATCGTCGTGGTGACGGTGAGTTTCTTCCATAAGTTTTTTGAGTTCGTTTTCAAGCGTGGAAGTGTGTTCCATAGACGCGAGAATCTGCTTGCCGTCTATCTCGGAAATGGGGGTGGAAACAATTTCGGCCGTGGCGTTGTGTTCCCTTAAAAGCGAAATAGTTTCCTCAAGTTTTTCCGCGGAGATATTTTCGGCGTGGCTTAAAACGATACAGCCGGCGTTCGCCACCTGATCGTTGAAAAACTCGCCGAAGTTTTTCATATACATTTTGCATTTTGCGGCGTTTACCACCGTGGTACAGGCGTTCACTTCCGCGTTTTTTAGATCGGCGCGGAGAACGGCTTTGGTAACGTCGCTCAGTTTTCCCACGCCCGAAGGCTCTATAATTATTCTGTCGGGATCGAACCGCTCGTAAACTTTTTTAAGCGCCTTGGCGAAATCGCCCACCAGCGAACAGCATATACAACCGCTGTTCATTTCGGTTATCTCTATGCCGGCTTCCTTCATAAAGCCGCCGTCTATACCTATTTCGCCGAATTCGTTTTCGATAAGAACGAGTTTTTCACCCGCGTACGCTTCTTTTATGAGTTTCTTTATCAAAGTGGTTTTTCCGGCTCCCAAAAAGCCGGAAAAAATATCGATTTTCATATTGAATTACACCTTATTGTTTTTATCAGTTGATTATTATAGTATCGTAAAGTCCGTTTGTCAAGAATTTTAATCGTAATTATACCGGATAGAGCGCTCAGCCTTCGTCGGGATTTTCGCCGCCTTCGCCGTTCTCATCGTTTTCGCCGCCTTCACCGTTTTCGCCAGGGGTTTCACCGTTTTCGCCGCCCTCGCCGTTTTCACCAGGGGTTTCGCCGTTTTCGCCGCCTTCACCGTTTTCATCGTTTTCCGAAGGCTGCGGTTTTTCAAGAGTATCGTAATTTGAAATAGTGAATACGGCGTTGGGCACTTCGTCCTCGGTGGCAAAATACGCTATTACGATATAAACGCCGTCTTTTTCAAGCGCCATGCACAGTTTGCTTTGGTTTAATCTGAGCATATAAGAATAGAACGACCAGGTAAGGTCTTCCTTATAGGCGTCGTAGCCGTTTGTTTTCAGCGTCTGAATAAAAGCGTCAACGCCTTCCGCCCCGTCTACGCGGGTTACGTTTGAATACGTTATTCCGCGGTCGTTTTCCTCACGGTAACCGGTATTGAATTCGGTAACGCATTCGGGCATAACGAACAGTTCCTCAAGGTCCGTACCTACCCACTCGTCAACGAGTTCGCCGTTTTCGCTTAAAGGGTTGGTAAGTTGGGCGAAATTATCTATTATGAAATTGACGCCGTTTATGGCTTCCTGTAATTTTACGATAAGTTTGTCAAACGCGCTGTTAAGTTCTCTTTCTATAGCGTTGCAGCCCCTTCCCATCTGGTCGTAAAACTCTTCGCACGAGGCCGCGGTAAAAAGAAATACCGAAACGAATATAACCGTTAAAATTCTTATAAACGTATTCTTCAGTTTCATAACGTTTTACCTCTTTCAATGTTATTTTTTTATATTTTACCACACGCGCGTAAAAAATGCAAGTTATACGCGCATTTTCCGGCAGAACAAAAACCGCGGCGTAAAAAGCGGGAAAACGCTTTGCCTTTTTTTGCGCTTATGATATAATGTTTTCGGATAAACGTTACGGGAGAATTTTTATGACCGAAAATAAACTTTTAACGCGGCTTGACCGCGCGAAAACCCCTTACCACGCCGTGAACGAAGCGATAAAAACGCTTGCGGAAAACGGCTTTACCGAACTTAAAGAAACCGAAAAATGGAAGATTGAAAAAGGCGGAAAATATTACGTTATAAGAGACGGTTCCGCCCTTATAGCGTTCGTAACGGGCGAAAAATATTCCTTCAACATAGTGGCTTCGCACACCGATTCGCCGTGTTTCAAACTTAAACTCAACGCGGAAAACACCGCCGCGGGCTGCGTTAAACTGAACGTTGAAAGATACGGCGGCGGCCTGTTTTACCCCTGGCTGGACGTTCCGCTTAAAATCGCCGGCAGAGTAGTGACCGAAAAAAACGGCGTTATAACTTCCCGCCTTGCGGAGCTGGAGGAAACTTTCGTTATCCCCTCGGTTGCCATTCACTTCAACCGCAATGCGAACGACGGCTTGAAATTCAACCCGCAAACGGATATGCAGGCGCTTGCCGCGCTGGGAAACGGCACGGAAAACGTTCTTAAAGAAGCCGAAAGAAAAGCGGGCGGAAAGATACTCGATTACGACCTGTTCCTTACCGCCGCGCAAAAACCTTTCGCGTTCGGCTTCGGGAACGAGTTCGTATGCTCGCCGCGCGTAGATAACCTTACGAGCGTTTTCGCCTCGGTCGACGCGATAGTAAACTGCCGGCAGAATAATTTCCCCGTAATATTCCTTGCCGATAACGAGGAAGTAGGCAGCCGCACCAAACAGGGCGCCGGATCCACTTTTCTTAAAGACGTTCTTTCCCGCGTAAATTCCGCGCTCGGTAAAACCGACGAGGACTTCCGCATCGCGCTGGGAAAATCTTTCCTCGTTTCGTGCGATAACGCGCACGCCGTTCACCCCAACCACCCGGAACTTTCCGATCCCGATAACAAAACGCTTCTCGGCGGCGGCGTGGTAATAAAACATCACGCCAACCAGAACTATACCACCGACGCGTTCTCTTCCGCCGCGTTCAGATACGTTCTCGATAAGGCGGGCGTTAAAACGCAGGATTTCTTTATGCGGTCGGATCTTCCGAGCGGCGGAACGCTCGGCGCGATAAGCTCTTCCCAACTTTCCGTACGCTCGGTAGATATTGGTATGCCGCAACTTGCGATGCACTCTTACGCGGAAACGTTCGCCGCAAGCGATTATCCGGAAATCGAAAACGGTTTGACGGCTTTTCTTTCCGCAGAAATCACAGCCGAAGGCTACGCCGAAATAAGCGTAAAATAAAAATTCTTGTGAAAACTCTTGACATTCATAGGAATGTGTGATATGCTATAACTAAGCATTCAGGTGAATGTTTAACGGGCGGCAAACGAAAAGCCGCCCAAAAAGCGTAAAAAACGCGCTTTTGCAGGAGAAAATATGGTAACTGCCATAATTACCGCCGCGGGTAAAGGTAGCCGCGCGAAAATAAAAGGAAACAAACTGCTTGAAAAAATCGGGGATAAAACGGTTCTTGAACTCGCCCTTCTCCCCTTTGATTACAACGAACGCATAGACGAAATAATAGTTACCGCGAACGAGGAGTATTACGACGAGTTCAGCGAAATAATAAAATGCGTTACCAACACGCCGGTAAAACTGGTAGTGGGCGGCGAAACGAGAACTTTTTCCGTTCTTAACGCCTTAAACGAATGTAACGGCGAAATAGTGATAATCCACGACGGCGCCCGCCCGTTCGTGACCGAAGAACTTATAGACGCCTGCCTTGACAGCGTGGCGACCTACGGCAGCGGCGTTGCGTGCGTGCCCACGGTGGATACGATAGGCGTTACGGACGGGGATTTCATACGTTCCACACACCGGAGCGACTGTCTGAGCATACAAACGCCGCAGGCGTTTCTTTTAAGCGAGATTCTCGAAGCGTATTCGCACGTTTCCGACGGGGAGATCTTTACCGACGACGCCGGCGTTTATTCGCGCTACGTAAAGCCCGCCCACGTTGTGGAAGGCGACAAGCGCAACGTGAAATTAACGTTTAAGGAAGATTTTGAAAAATATCCCGATCTCTACTGCGGAACGGGTTTCGATATGCACCCGCTTATAAAGGGAAGAAAACTTATTCTCGGCGGGGTGGAAATAGCGCACGATAAAGGTCTTGACGGACACAGCGACGCCGACGCGCTTCTTCACGCCCTTACCGACGCGCTTCTCTCCGCCGCCGCCCTGAAAGACATAGGCTTTTACTTTCCCGATTCCGACGACAAGTACAAAAACGCCGACAGCCGCCTTTTCGTGAAAGAGGCGCTTTCCATGCTTGCGGAAAAGAACCTGAAAGTAAAAAACGCCTCCCTCGTGGTGATGGCGCAAAAACCCCGCCTTTCGCCTTATGCGGAAAAAATACGCGGCTCGCTTTCCGCGCTTCTCGGCGTAAGTGAAAACAGCGTGGGAATATCGTTCACCACAACGGAAGGTCTTGGCACCGTAGGGCGGGAAGAAGGCATAGCCTGCCAAGCGTACGTTCTTTTAGAGCGGGACAGAGATCTGTTGAAAATGCCTTGATGCGCGTTAATGCGCGAAAAAGGCGGGCAAATATAATAAAACTATAAGGAGAACGCTATGGCTGAAATTGCGATCAGTTGCCGGAACCTGAAAAAAACGTTCGTTCTTTCAAGAAAACAGCAAAAGATAGAACGTTCGCGCAACAAATATAAGGTTGCCGTGAACGGGCTTTCTTTCGACGCTTACGAGGGCGAAATATTCGGTCTTCTCGGCGCGAACGGCGCGGGTAAAACCACCACGCTCAGAATTATTTCCACGCTGATAAAAGCGGACGAGGGCTGCGTTGAAGTGCTGGGCAGAAATCTGAAAAACGAACCGGATTTCGTTCGCTCGAACATCGGTTTTTTAACCAGCGAACTGAAACTTGAAGATTACTTCACCCCGAACTATCTGTTCGATTATTTTGCCGAACTACACGGCGTGGACAAAGATACCGCCGAAAAGCGCAAGAGAAACCTTTTCGGAAAATTCGGCATAGATAAATTTGCGGAAGTTAAGGTTGCGGATCTCTCAAGCGGAATGAAGCAGAAAGTTTCGCTTACTATTGCCCTCGTTCACGATCCGAAAATCATAATATTCGACGAGCCGACCAACGGACTTGACGTTATAACCGCCCGCACCGTTACCGATTTCCTCACCGAACTTAAAAACGAAGGGAAAACCATAATCATCTCCACCCACATCTTCTCCCTTGCCGAGCGTCTGTGCGACCGCGTGGGAATAATAATAGAAGGCAGAATGACGAAGTGCGCCCCGCTTGCGGAACTCGTTGGGGAAAGCTGTCTGGAAGACGTTTTCTTCGAAGTTTACAGTAAGGAGGCGACCGAGAAATGAAAAGTATTTTTACCGTAATAAAAAAGGATATAAAACGGTATTTTACCGACAGGCGCATACTCGTTAGCCTGTTCCTTCCGGGAATAATCATATTCGTAATGTACTCCTTTATGGGGCGGATAATATCGGATACGTTTACGCCGCAAACGGATAATTACGTGATATACGCGGTCAATATGCCGGAAGAAGTATCCGCCCTGCTCTACGCAAACGGGGTAAAAACCACCGTAACCGACGCCGCAGATATGAACGCCGACGATATAAAAAACGATATCCGCGAAGAAAAAACGGATATTTACGTAGTGTTTGAAGATGATTTTATGAATAAGATTCACGCTTACGACGCGCTTTCAAGCACGGAAGCCGCTCCGCAGGTGAAGATTTATTTCAACTCAACCAACACCGCGTCGCAAAGCGCTTATTCGATGTTGACAGGCACGCTTGAAGCGCTTGAACAATCCATTTCCAACCGGTTTGACGTAAATAATCCTGCCAGCGGCGAAACGTACGACTGCGCCACCCCCGAGGACGTAAGCACCACGTTCATAACCATGATAATGCCGATGCTTCTTATGATATTCCTTTGGTCGGGCTGTATGATGATCGCGTCGGAATCGATAGCGGGCGAAAAGGAACGCGGAACGATAGCCACGCTTTTGGTAACGCCGGTAAAACGCTCGCACTTTGCACTGGGTAAGATCATAGGATTGAGTATGCCCGCCCTTGCAAGCGCGGTGTGCAGTTTCTTAGGAATAATGCTGTCGCTTCCCCGTATGTTCGTAGGGCTTGACGTTTCCACCGCCGTTTACGGCGCGGGAACGTATCTTGCGATATTCGCGCTTACGGTAATTACCGTATTGCTTTTCAATATCATACTCGTTATAATCTCCACTTTCTCCAAAAGCGTGAAAGAAGCCGCCGGTTACGCGTCGGTCGCCATGGTGCCGATAATGCTTATAGGCGTTCTGAGCATAATGGGCAAATCCGCAACAAATCCGCTGTTGTTCCTTATCCCCGGTTTCAACTCCTCGCAATGTTTCGCGGCGGTGTTATCCCTCTCTTTCAACCCCGTAAACTTTATGATAACGGTTGTATCGAACGCGGTTTATATCGGCCTGGGTATATGGCTTTTAACCAGAATGTTCGGCAACGAAAAGATAATGTTCGGCAGGTAAAAACAGCCGTTTTTGAGTGATATAGGCCCTTTTTAATAAAAACGTATAAAAAATCGCCGCCCCGTAAAACCTGTAAGTTTTACGGGGCGGCTTAATTTATAACTTATTATTACTTTTTACCGAACAGCCTTGCGAACACTTCCTCGTAGGCTTCCACAACGTTGCCGAGATCGCGGCGGAAACGGTCCTTATCGAGTTTCTCGTTAGTTTCCACGTCCCAAAGTCTGCACGTATCGGGGGAGATTTCGTCCGCGAGAATGATCTTTCCGTGATAGCGGCCGAATTCCAGTTTGAAATCTATAAGTTTAAGACCTATGGAAAGGAATATCTTTTTTAGAACTTCGTTCACTTTAAGGGCGTAATTTTTTATAATGCCTATCTCTTCCGCCGTGGCAAGGCCCAAAGCGCGGGCGAACGAACTGTTGATGAGCGGATCGCCGAGCGCGTCGTTCTTATAAGAAAACTCAACGGTGGATTCTTTCAGCGGGGTGCCTTCGGCAACGCCAAGCCGCTTGGAAAAACTGCCCGCGGCAACGTTTCTCACTATAACTTCAAGCGGAACTATCTCCACTTTTTTCACCGCCGTTTCGCGGCCGTTCAATTCTTCTATATAATGGGTGGGTACGCCTTCTTTTTCAAGAAGTTGAAACAGGTAGTTGGTCATGCGGTTGTTTATTTCGCCCTTGCCTTCTATCGTTCCCTTCTTCTCTCCGTTGAAAGCGGTTGCGGCGTCCTTATAGGACACGATAAGCACGTCGGGATCGGCGGTGGCGAAAACCTTTTT
This sequence comes from Clostridia bacterium, assembly GCA_017959995.1. Lineage (GTDB taxonomy): Bacteria > Bacillota > Clostridia > Christensenellales > Borkfalkiaceae > RGIG3732. The sequence continues at coordinate 1,061 of JAGCZN010000148.1, read as the reverse complement.
CGCCTTGCCTTCGTAAAGTTGATTCAATTTTTCCATAGCAGCCTCCTGCGTCCGCTCTCGCGGAAAATTTTAATCTTTATAAACGGTTTGCGCCTATTCGCATAATTTAAGCGCAAGCTCTTCTATTTCTCTTTCGTTCTCCGCGTTCATTGCGGATTTCAGCGTTATTACTTTACCCGTAAAATTAACGTTTCGGGATTTTTCCAAAAGTTCCTTTATCACTTTGGCGGCTGTAGGCGCCCAACTTCCGTTTTCTATCACCGCCACCGTTTTATTCTGAAAGTTCCTTTCGGTCAACCACTCTATAAACGTTCTCATAAACGGAAATACGTCCGTATTGTAGGTGGTGGTTGCGAAAACCACTTTGCCGTAACGGAAAGCGTCCTCCACGGCTTCCGCCATATCGCAGCGGGCAAGATCGTTTACGGCAACTTTCGGGCAGCCGTATTCATTCAACTTTTCCGCCAAAAGTTCCACCGCCGCCTTCGTGTGGCCGTAAACGGAAGTGTAGTTTATAACCACGCCCTCGCTCTCGACGGAGTATGACGACCACGCGTCGTACAATCCTATATAGTAGCCGAGGTTTTCACTTAAAACAGGCCCGTGAAGCGGACATATAACTTCTATTTCGTAAGCGGAAAGTTTTTTTATAAGCGCCTGTACCTGCGCGCCGTATTTTCCCACTATTCCGAAATAATACCGGCGGGCCTCGCACGCCCAATCCTCATCCGCGTCAAGCGCGCCGAACTTTCCGAAAGCGTCCGCCGAGAAGAGAATTGTATCACGGTCGTCGTAAGTTACGATAACTTCGGGCCAGTGTACCATGGGCGCGGAAACAAAATGCAGACCGCGACCGCCGAGAGAGAGCGTATCCCCCTCTTTCACCACGATCTTCCTTTCGGGATAATCCGTGCCGAAAAAGTTTTTCATCATATCGAAAGCCTTTTGGGAAGAAACTATCTCCGCTTCGGGATAGGCTTTCATAAAAGTATCTACGTTGGCCGAGTGGTCGGGTTCCATGTGCTGTACTACGAGATAATCCGGCTTTCTGCCGCCGAGCG
>JAGCZN010000147.1 GCA_017959995.1 Clostridia bacterium | reverse complement strand
CTCAAGGTCGTCGTACATGCTATACATAAATCGTCTCCTTAATTTTTACTTTCGTAAGTTATTTTATAAGCCTGCGCCGCGCCGAGCGGAACGGCCGCAAGCGCCGATATTTCCATTCCCGCAACGAAAAGTATCTCGTTTCCGAATGCCGCAACGGGTATCGTGTCTCTTTTTCTCCTGTCGGTCTTTTCGTCTATAAAGTATTCTTTCAGCGGTCTGCTCCCGCTTCCGAATTTGCGAAAAACGTCTCCCTCCATCCGCGTTCTTATCCTTGCGCCTTCGGGAAGATCGGCGTTGACGTAAAGGATCCCCCTTTTTCGTTCTTCCGCGAAAAAGGCCGCTATTTCGTTTTCCCCGATATTCGGAAGCGCGGTTTTTTCAATAACCAAAACGCCGTTAGATAAATTATATCTGCCATTTTTGAAAGGAAAATCGAATTTTTCCGCTTCCGTATCCTTGTATATAATAATGCCGTTGCCGTACCTTTTTTCGGCCCTGTATCCGTGGGGCAGATCCACGCCCGACCCCGCCTGTTTACCGTAAAGCGATAAAATTGCGTCAACGTGAGAAGCCTCGTAATCTTTTTCAAGTCCCGCCGCCTTCATGGCGTAAATCGCAGCGGCGGACGAAACGGGTGGCACAAGATCTTCAGAAAGGGTTATTTCGGCAACGCCGTTTTTTAGTTTAACCGCCTTTTTCGCGCATTTTTCGATATATTCATCCGTTTCCGCGCAAATTGCCGAACAGCGCAGAACAGACTGCTCGAATTCGGGGTATCGTTCTTTTATAACGGGGATCACGCGGTTTCTTAAAAAATTACGGGAGTATCCGTCGTTGAAATTACTCTCGTCGTTCACGAACGGAAGGTCGTTTTCGCTCACGTAACGGTCGATCTCCTCTCTGCCTACGCCGAGCATTGGGCGTATTATCTTTCCTCCGTAGGACTTTTCGGGTATTCCGCAAAGTCCTTTCAGCCCGCTTCCGCGGAACAGGTTGAGAAGTACCGACTCGGCGTTATCCCCCGCGTGATGGGCGGTTGCAACTTTATCGCAAAGTCCTTCTTCAACGGCGCGCAAAAAACAGGAATAGCGCATTTCTCTTGCCGCCGTTTCAATGCTCATTCCCGTTTCCGCGGCGAATGAAGGAACGTCTACCTGATAAAAAAACAGCCTTTTTCGCGCATTATCACATATTTTTTTAACAAACAGACTATCGTTTACGGAAGCGGCGCCGCGTATTCCGTGTTCCACGTTCAACGCGCATACTTCAATACCCAACCGTTTTTCCGCCTCGCACAGCGCGTAGAACAGGGCTACGGAATCCTTTCCGCCGGAAACGGCAACGGCAACGCGATCTCCCTTTTCGATAAGCCCCTCAAATTTTAATTTCATAGACGTATTATAGCATAACGCCGCCGTTTTGGCAAGAATTTCACACTTTGCCCGAAACTTATACGTCAATACAAAATAATAATAAAAAAATTAAGCCAATCGCGGGAAAACAGTTGACAAAATTTTTGCTATCGTATAAAATAATATAGCATTTGACGACGCGGAGTAGAGCAGTTGGTAGCTCGTCGGGCTCATAACCCGGAGGTCATGTGGTTCAAGTCCCATCTCCGCAACCATTGCCTTGCGGGCATTCCGTAAGGCCCCGTATGGCGGCGTAGCTTAGTTGGTTAGAGCGGCCGGTTCATACCCGGCAGGTCGTTGGTTCGAATCT
>JAGCZN010000146.1 GCA_017959995.1 Clostridia bacterium | reverse complement strand
TATTCCGAAGCCGAACGCTTTACCCGCGACGTAATGGCCGAATTCGTGAACCGTTATCATTATAAGAAGAACGAGTAGCGCGAGTGCCACCGACCCCACTATTCCCATAACGCCTTTAAGGTTACGCGTGGCGAGCCCGTAAATTATGCTGAAAATTAAAATGCCCCCTAAAACGTACAAAAAGATAATAAACGAACGGTGCGAAGTTTTATCGCCCCCATCGTTTTTTTCGCCGTTTTGCGTGGGCGTTTCATTTTCGTTTTGTATAAAATCCTTTTTATCGTTTTCCATCAATTCTCCGTTTACTCAGAAAATTTTTTTATCACCTCGGCCGCCCTGACGCGCGACACGGCGTCGGTATGTTCAAGGCCTTCGAGGTCGGGAAAAATCCTTTCGGTTTCAGAAAGGACTTCGGCGATGACTTCGGCAATGGACGTGAAGGCGATTTTCCCGCCGAGAAAAGCGTTTACGGCCACCTCGCTGGCGGCGTTCATGGCGCAAGGGAAGTTATCGCCGGATTTCAGGCTGTTCAGGGCTATATCGAAACAGGGAAATTTCTTGTGGTCGAGCGGAAAAAATTCCAACTTGCCGAGTTTTATCAAATCGAGCGAAGGAAGCGGCGTGGGCAGTTTTTCGGGGTAGGTGAGCGCCGTTTGGATGGGCTGCGCCATGTTCGGGTAGGACATCTGCGCGATAATGGAGTTATCTTCGAACTCTACCATGGAATGTATTATCGACTGCGGGTGGACGACCACTTCTATCTTATCCGTCGGGGCGTTGAAAAGACGGTGCGCCTCGATCACTTCGAATCCTTTGTTGAGCATCGTGGCGCAATCGACGGTGATCTTTCTGCCCATTTTCCAGTTGGGATGTTTGAGCGCGTCTTTCGCGGAAAAGTGCCGCATTTCACGCAAATTCGCCGTTCTGAACGGACCGCCGCTAGCCGTGAGGATAAGTTTTTTATAGCCGCTTTTTCTGAAATTCAGCGCTTGCCAGAGAGCTGAATGTTCACTGTCGACAGGGATGATTTCCACGCCTTTTGCCGCGGCGAGATTCATTACGAGTTCTCCGCCGCAAACGAGCGCCTCTTTGTTGGCAAGAGCTACGGTTTTTCCCTTTTCAATGGCGCGCAAAACGACTTTCAATCCCGCAAAGCCCGTTACTGCGACGAACACGACGTCGGCATCGTCGGTAACCGCTTCAAGGGCGAAATTTTCGCCGAAATAAAGTTTTTCACCCGAAACGGGCGAAAAACTTCCGCCGCCGGTAAGACAGGCTACCTGCGGATTGAATTCGGCTATTTGTTTTTTCAGCAATCCGGCGTTGACGTGCGCGGTGAGCGATACTATGCGGAAGCCGGAATTATTCCTTACGACTTCGAGTACCTGCCGCCCCACCGAACCCGTACTGCCGATAAGCGCGATTTTCTTCATATTAAGTATATTTTATACGCCCGCGCGTTATACCCTAAAACGCGCAAAGCAATACGAAACCGAAATAAATAAACGGACAGGCGAAAGAAATTCCGTCTATCCTATCCATAATTCCGCCGTGACCGGGCAGAAGCCTTCCCATATCCTTAACGCCGACTTCGCGCTTGACGGCGCTTTCGACGAGATCGCCGAACTCGGTCAGAACCGAACCGACGGCGCCGACGGCGAGACAGAACCACCACGGCGGCACCGATCCGCCGAACGAGCCGTAAACGAAATACACCGCAACCGCGCCCAAAATACCGCCCAAAACGCCGCCTATCGCACCGGAAACCGTTTTTTTGGGACTTATCGCCGGACATAGTTTGGGCCCCTTTATAAGGCTGCCGACGAAATACGCGAACGTATCGGTAAACGGCGAAATTACGAATATCATCAGAAGCGCCGCCGTTGAATAATCGTTTAAGAAGTTAGCGGCGGACATGGTTACGAGTAATAGCGCGGGATAAAAACTTGCCGCAACCGCAATGCCCGCGCCGACGGGCCCGGCCCTTCCGTAAAGAAGCACGATGAGCGAAAGATGAACGGCAAGCGAAAAAACCGCAACCGCAGCCGCGCCGACAAGCCCGAAAAACAAATGAGCGGGCGTAAAGAGCGCTGACACGATCACCGCCGCCCATTTCTGCGCGGGGTGAATTTTATCGCCGAACGAACTTGCCACTTCGTAAGAACCGAGAACGGCAAGCAGCCATATTAAAATTTCAAAGAGCGCGGGCGTTATAAGCCGTAAAAAGAAAAAACCCGTTACGACCGCCACGAGCGCCGCGCCCGTGATTATTCGCTTTAACATTGTTCGTGTTTCTAACGGTTTTGCGTGATATACGCCGCTTTTTACCAGATTTTGCCGAAGCGACGGTCACGCGCGGAGTAATCTTTCAAGGCCGCGTCGATCTCCGCCTGCCCGAAATCCGGAAAGAGCGTATCGCAGAAATACAATTCGGAATACGCCGACTGAAACGGCATAAAACCGGAAAGACGCCTTTCACCGCCCGTTCTTATGATGAGATCCGGATCGGGAAGATCCGGACGATACAAACCGGAACGAAAAGATTCCGCGGGAACCTCTTTGCCCGAAAGCATACGGGCGGCGCGGACAAGTTCAGACCTGCCGCCGTAATTTACCAGAACGTTCAACGCGTATGGCGCGTATTGCCGCGTTTTTTCTTCCGCGGCGAGACAGG
>JAGCZN010000145.1 GCA_017959995.1 Clostridia bacterium | reverse complement strand
GAGCAAACGTCAAGTTATACTATCGTTACAGCTATTCATTTAAATCACGTTATTGAAAACATGCTTGGAATGACAACGGTTCTGAAAGGTATGTATAATATATATGAGTTAAATGAAGATATGACAATAAATCAAGAATTAAAGGCGCAGGATATAGAAAAATACGGGCTCTATACTTACGAAGAATGGTCTGATTATCTAATGTCCTATGAACAGTTTGTTGCTCTTGGTTGTGCCGATGTTAAAGTTGCAGTTGGGAAAGGCATGATTACCACAGAAACAATATTCTATTATATAGAGTGGTTTAAGCAGTGCATGGAAAGCGGTGAACTTGAGGCGAATGTATAACAAGTAAACGGGAAAGCGGTTGGGTTATCCCAACCGCTTTTCGCATATCCTTAAACCTATCTTTTATCCTTAAACTAGCTTTAAGATAAAGTGAAATTTAAGTTGTCGGTTATTTTAGTTAAAATACAAAGTTAATTACAAAATTAAAGCCCCGCGGACTATATAGTCCGCGGGGCAAATTTGTCGTGAATACGATTTAGTTATTAGTGGGATCGGTAAATATTACTTTGAAATTAGCGGTGTAAGTGTATTCGTCGTTGCTTACCGTAATTTCGGCCTCGCATTCCGTACCTTTAATTTCGTTAAAAGTTTTTGCTTTCATCTGTCTTAAAACTTCGTTAATATCAACGTCTTCACCGTTTAAGAAATCAACTATTTCTCTTTGCATACCGGAACAAACTGCCAAAAGCCCTGCGGCAAGATACATTCCGTTATCTACGGGGTATTCGAAATTGTCGTAATATTCTCCGTTGTATTCGAATTTGAAAACGACCTTTGTCAAATCGTTGAAATCGTTATCGAATACGGTAAGAACGCCTGTGTTCATAAATTCCGTAAGTAAAACGTTCAACTGATCCGCCGCAAGCACGAAGGTCGCGGTTTTAACTCCGTTAACGTCGGCATAATCGATTCTTTCAACGCCTTTGTCGGGGTTGGGGAAAGCGCCTTCATCGTCTTTATCGCATATTTCAATGTTGCCGTCTATGGTTTCTTTGTAATAAATAACTTTGCCTTCATTATCTTCTTCGTAAAGAGAAAGGGCGGCAACCGCGGCGCGAAGGCGTGCGTCGATAACCGATTCAACCGTTACAAGATTTTTAGCGGCTTCTATTATCGCGTCTGTAGCGGCGTTGAGCTGCTCGGTCGTGGCGGTATCGTCAAGATCAAGATAATTTTCAACTGCTTCGTTGAACGCGGCGAGAGAAGATATAGTGAAAAAATCAGTGTCGTTTTCCTTCATGGCGTTGGCCTCGGTTACGCCGGTAACCGCAAGCGTGTAATTCGCAACGGCTGTATCATGGGCAATTTCTTCATCGGTTTTTCCGGTTTCGCTTCCGGAAGCGGAAGTCGGCGTGGAATCCAGTGTGCCGCCGTTATTCCAGGTCATGTCTCCGCAAGCGGTAACGCTTAACGTAAAAGCAAGCGCCAAAAGCGCAGTGATTAGCGTTGTGATGATTTTTTTCATTTTTTTTGTCTCCTATTGTTTAATATTGATATTTTATCATATACTTGTTCGGATGTCAATATTATCATATACTTGTTCGGATGTCAATAATTTTTCAAACGTCTACACTTGTTAAAAATATTTCCGAATTATATTTTATGTAAAAAAACAAAAAAAAGTCTTCTTTAATAACTAATTGTTTGACTTTTCGGCCACCGTTGAGTTATAATAAAATGCGAATTTTACATTACGTGAGGCGGCGTTATGACCAAATATATTTTCGTTACCGGCGGTGTGGTTTCAGGCCTCGGAAAAGGCATTACGGCGGCAAGTCTCGGCAGACTTCTGAAAAACAGAGGGCTTAAAGTTGCCGCACAGAAGTTGGATCCTTACATAAATATCGATCCCGGAACTATGAGTCCGTATCAGCACGGGGAAGTTTTCGTTACGGACGACGGCGCCGAAACCGACCTTGATCTGGGCCATTATGAACGCTTTATCGATGAGAACCTCAATAAATATTCCAACCTCACCACGGGAAAAGTTTACAATAACGTTCTGCAAAAAGAGCGCCGCGGCGAATATCTCGGGAAAACCGTTCAGGTAATACCTCATATAACCAACGAGATAAAGGATTTTATTTACCGGGTTGGAAAAAAGACCGATGCCGACGTGGTTATTACCGAAATAGGCGGAACCATAGGCGATATAGAAAGTATCGCTTTTCTGGAAGCAATAAGGCAGATCCCGCTTGACGTGGGCCGCGAAAATTGTCTGTTTATTCACGTTACGCTCGTGCCGTTTATTTCCGGTTCAAACGAATTTAAGTCAAAACCGACGCAGCACTCGGTAAAAGAATTGCAAAGTATGGGAATAAATCCCAATATAATAATGTGCCGTTGCGACGAACCGCTTCCCGCTTCGGTAAAGCAGAAAATAGCGCTTTTCTGTAACGTAAAAGGCGATTGCGTTATAGAAAATCTTACCGTTCCGATACTTTACGCCGCGCCAATTATGCTTGAAAATGAAAATTTTTCGGAAATAGTGTGTCGTGAGCTCGGTATAAATCCCGGAAAGCTCGATATGGCAGAGTGGAACGGAATGCTTGCCCGTATAAACGGAGCGACTGAAAAAGTAAAAATCGGGCTGGTGGGTAAATACGTACAACTTCACGATGCCTATCTTTCGGTTGCCGAAGCGCTTCATCACGCAGGATATAATAACGATTGTACGGTAGATATAGAGTGGATAGATTCGGAAAATATCAACGAAACGAACGTAAATGATGTACTCGGCGGGCTTGACGGGATTATCGTACCCGGCGGATTCGGCGATCGCGGTATAGAAGGTATGATAGCAACTGCCGCTTATTGCAGAAAGAACAACGTGCCTTATTTCGGTATATGTCTCGGCATGCAAATTGCCGCAATCGAGTTTGCGAGAAATTCGTTGGGTTATGCCGATGCCAATTCAAGAGAGTTCGATCAGAACGGTGAACATTGCGTAATAGATCTGATGCTCGATCAGTACGGCGTTCAGATGGGCGGCACCATGCGCCTCGGCGCGTATCCGTGCGCGGTGAAAGAGGGTAGTTTGTTAGAAAAAATTTACGGCAAAAGGCTGATAAGCGAACGCCATCGCCATCGTTTTGAATTCAATAACGTATACCGCGATAAATTTTCCGAAAACGGAATGTCTTTCAGCGGAACGTCACCCGACGGCAAACTTATCGAAGTTATAGAAGATCCCGAAAACGATTTTTATATCGGCGTGCAGTATCATCCGGAGTTTTTATCAAGGCCTAACCGCCCGCATCCGTTATTCGTGGAATTTATAGCAAGTTCGTTGAAACACAAGAATAAAAACGCGCGATAATGCGCGAAAAAGGCGGCTCATTTTTAGAGAATCATGAAAAGAGGCGCGGGAATATTGATGCCGATTTCGGCATTGCCAAGTAAATACGGAATAGGTTCGCTGGGGGAAGGTGCGTATCGTTTTGTGGATTTTCTCAAGGCCGCAGGGCAAAAATATTGGCAGATCCTTCCGCTCACCCAAACGGGATACGGCGATTCGCCTTACCAATCCTGTTCGGATAAGTCCGGCAATCCGTATTTTATAGATCTTGAGATTCTGCACAGACGCGGGCTTATAAGCAAGAGAGAATTACAGAATGCGATCGATAAATCTCCCGAAATAAATTACGGAAAACTTTATTCGGAAAGATATACGTTGCTGCGAAAAGCGTTTTTACGTTTCGATGCTGAAAATGCGAAGTTCGTTCGTTTTGTCAAATCCGGAAAATTCGCGGATTACGCGCTTTTTATGGCGTTAAAACAAAAATTCGGCGCGCCGTTTTACGTTTGGCCGGAAGAGTACAAACGCCGCAATCCCAAAGTTTTAAGAGCGTTCGTCAAAGAAAATAAAGACGAAGTACTTTTTTGGCAGTTTCTTCAACACGAATTTTTCAATCAATGGGAAGCGGTAAAGAAATACGCTCACTCAAACGGTATAAAAATCATAGGAGATCTCCCGTTATACGTCGCGCCGGACAGCGAGGACGTATGGGTTGATCCCGAAGCGTTTATGCTTGACGATGATTTGCGTCCGGTGAAGGTCGCAGGCGTTCCCCCCGATTATTTCTGTGAGGACGGGCAGCATTGGGGCAATCCGGTGTACGATTACGATTCGCAGAGCGCAAACGGCTATAAATGGTGGAAAAACCGCCTAAAACGCGCATTATCAACGTATGATTACGTTCGTATCGACCATTTCAGAGGGCTTGACAGGTTTTGGAGCGTGGATGCGGAAGCGTCTGACGCGCGCAACGGAATCTGGTCGGAAGGCCCCCGTGAAAAAATATTCGAAGGAATAAGTTCGGATAGAATAATAGCCGAGGATCTCGGTTTGATCGACGATGGCGTAATCGAACTTCTCGGAAAAACCGGTTTTCCGAATATGAAAGTTCTTCAATTTGCATTCGGCGGCGGTTTCGATAATCCGTATCTGCCGTGGAACGTCAAGGAAAACTGTATTTATTACACCGGTACGCACGATAACGACACCGTTATCGGATTTTTGGATATCGCGGACGAAGATTTCCGCGGGATAATCGAAAAACGGATATCTGAATGCCTTGAATATCTTGAAGTATACAAAACCGTGTCCGGAAAGTACTCTTACGCCGAATCGTTTATCGATATAATATACGCGTCGCGGGCGAACGTTGCCGTGATCCCCGTTCACGATGCGCTTCTTCTCGGCGGCGAGTATCGTATAAACCGCCCCGGAACGGTAGGCAATTGGACGGTGCGTTACAGAAAGCGTCTTTTCACGCAGACCGCCGCGCGGCTCCTCAAACGCAAAGTCAGGCGATTTGAAAGATAAAGTGGCTTAAAACGCACGTTATCGGCGTATTTTGTCGAAACGTTTTCCGCTTTGGTATATTATATTTCCGCAAGGGAAAGCATACACTAAAGATATGGAAATTTTCAAAATAACCGATTCCGGCGCAAACGTTTCCAACATTGCGTATATGTACGGCGGGCTTTCGGAAGTTCTTTCTTCATCTTCCCGCAAGTTCTCCGCCTACGACGACGGCTCCCGTTCCGTTCTCGAAATAGAAGCTGTTTCCGGTTACGCCGATATGATACGCGCGGAAATAGAAGATAAAATAGCCGACGTAATAGCCGTAAACTATAAATACTCGTATTTTGCTTCAACTCTCCGTCCTTACGGCCTTGCCGAAGACGAGCGCGGCATTCTTATTTCGGCTCTTATATCCGCGGATATCGACGACGACAGAACGTATATAAAAAGAAAGATCACGTCCGACGGGGAATACGCGGTCGACGGAATATTTAATTTCCGTCTCGCTCCGCTGAAAAAGAAGTGGGAAGACGTGGCGTCTTATATTCCGGAAACTTTCAACGTAGAAAAATTGAAGGATTTTATTTCTTTTATTCTCGAAGAAAAGACGGGCGTAAGGGTTTTTGTTGAAAACGGCAGGGTGTTCGATCGCCATTTCCGCAGAATCAACCGCACCGCGCTCACGGGGCGAAATTACAAAGCGGACAGACTCGTAAACGAAATACTTCTCTCCGGCTGCGGCGAGGCCGAACTCCTTACCCGGCTTGCTGAAGAAGAGGAAAATTATTTAAGAGAGTTTATAGGCGGTAAAATTATTTTCGGCAAAACTTATTTCAATGCTTAAAACGATTGACAACCGACCGCCGAACGATTATAATATTGATAACTTATTCGGAAATACTTCGGGACAAGTAACGTTAAACGGAACTTTCAGAGACGCGGCGGTCGGTGCGAGCCGCGGGTTCCTTTTTCCCTGTGAAACCACCCGTCGTTTCGGTTTGGCGTTTTTCAGAAAACGTAAAAGAGAGATGCTGCTTAAAGCATAATTAAGGTGGAACCGCGGAATTTTTTCGTCCTTAAATCTTCGGATTTGAGGATTTTTTTATAGCGGGATAAAATGCAAAACGATCAAAGAGGTAAAATAGTATGAATGTAACGTTAAAAG
>JAGCZN010000144.1 GCA_017959995.1 Clostridia bacterium | reverse complement strand
GTCGTTCCCACAAAAAACATTCCGCAGGGCTTCTCGGCCGCGCTCGAATTCAATGAGGACGATACGCCCGATCAGAACATGCTGAATATGCTTCACGCAATAGATAACGTAACGGTCGGTCAGGTAACTTACGCGGTGAGAAATACGAAACTCGGTAAGTTTTCTTTAAGGGAAGGCGATATTATCGGGCTTGACAATAAAAAGATACTCGCCAAAGGTAAAACCGCAAGCGACGTGGCAATGAAGCTTATCGACGCGCTTAAAGACGAAAGCCACGAATCGATAAATCTGTATTACGGAAGCGACGTTCCCGAGGAAGATGCTCAGGCGCTCAGCGAAAAAGTACAGGAAGCTTACCCCGATTGCGCCGTTGAAATTTACGACGGAGGCCAGCCGATATACTATTACGTTATATCGCTGGAATAAAAAATTTATGGAGATCAAAGGGAAGACGTAATGCGTTTTCCCTTTATTTTCAGGAAAAAATGGAACTTCAAAAACTGCGCGGAATGACAGATAAAAAAATATCCGATTTAAGCAAACTCGGCATAACATCCGTTGAGGATCTGGCGAGACATTTTCCGCGCGGTTATATCGATTTAACCAAGCAAACGCCGCTTAAGGACTGTTATCATAACGACGTGGTGCTTACGGCGGCAAAGGTAGTGGGCATACCGCAATCTTTCCATTACGGTAAACGCAATAAATACGTAAAGGCGTATATAGAGCAGGAAGGACAGATATTCAACGTGGTGTGGTTCAACAACCCTTACGTTGAAAAACAATTGAAAACGGATACGGATTATTTTTTTTACGGCAGGGTACAGAACAGATACGGGCAATGCAGTCTGATAAATCCTTCGTACGAGCAGATTGAAAAGAACTACAGGCTTAAAGGTATAGTTCCCGTTTACTCCGTGAGGGGAAGCATAGCCCAGCGATCTATGAAGGCGTTGATCGCCGCCGCGCTGAAATACGCCGATATAAAAAGCGCAATTCCCGAGGCTCTCGCGCTGAAATACGCGCTAATGCCCATATATAAAGCGTATTATCAGGTACATTTTCCGTCGTCGGTAAAAGAGATGCGGATCGCGTCGGAAAGAATAGCGATCGAAGAATACTTCACGCTCGTTTCTGCGTTCAAATTCATAAAGGGTTCGAGAGAGCAGGTCAGATTAAAAAGGTACGATTGTACGGCAAAAGAACTTTTTGCATTTACCGGCCGCTTCGGTTTCGAATTTACGCAAGGTCAAAAAAAAGCGGTAAACGAAATTTATTCCGATATGAACTCCCCAACGATCATGAACAGGCTTTTACAGGGAGACGTGGGCAGCGGAAAAACGGCCGTTGCGCTTTCGGCAATGTATATTGCGTTAAAATCCGGTTATCAGGTGGCTTTACTTGCGCCTACCGAGGTTCTTGCAAAGCAGAATTTTAATCTTGTAAAAAAATATCTTGCGGAGTTTGACGCCGTTTTCCTTTCCGGTTCGGTAACGGCAAAGGAAAAACGCGAAATTAAAGAGCGCATAAAAACGGGCGAAGCGAAAATAACCGTGGGAACGCACGCCGTACTTGTGGAAGACGTTGAGTTTTTCAATCTTAATCTCTGCGTGTGCGACGAACAGCATCGCTTCGGCGTTTCACAGCGCAATTCTTTGGTGGAAAAGGGCGCCGTGCCCGACGTTCTCGTAATGAGCGCCACGCCGATTCCGCGTACGCTTTCGCTTATTTTTTACGGAGATCTCGATATTTCCACAATTCCAGACAAGCCTAAAGCCCGCGCGGAGATAGTTACGGGAATCGTTCCGGAGCATAAGTACGAAGATATGCTCGGCTTTATCCGCGGCGAGTGCGCCGCTGGCAGGCAGGCCTATTTTATCTGCCCCTTGATAGACGGCGACGACGAAGGCTCCGTTATGAGCGCCACCGAACTGTACGAGGATCTTTCAAAAAGGCTGAAAGGCCTTAAAATTCTGCTTCTTCACGGAAAACTTAAAGATAAGGAGAAGGAAGCCGTTATGACTTCTTTCAAAAACGGCGAAGCCGATCTGCTCGTCTCTACTACGGTTATAGAAGTCGGGGTTGACGTTCCTAACGCCACCGTTATGGTAATTTACAACGCGGAGAGATTCGGGCTTTCGCAGCTTCACCAACTTCGCGGCAGAGTGGGGAGATCCGATCTGAAAAGTTACTGTTTCCTGCTTGTGGGAACGGACAACGAGAAGTCAACGGAAAGGCTGAAAATACTTAAAAACAATTCCGACGGTTTCAAAATTTCCGAATACGATTACAACCTTCGCGGAAGCGGTGATTTTATGGGCGTAAGGCAAAGCGGAAAATTTTTCGGCGATCTCGGCGCGCTTCAATACCCTATGAGCGTCGTGTTTTTTGCCAAGCAGTTGAGCGACGAAACCTTTATCCGCGGCGACAATCTTTCGCTTCTTCGTTCCATCGCGCTTGAAAAATACGAAAAACTTAAAGACGTTACCCTGAACTGACGGTAAAAAATAATTAGGGCGAAATTTTGAAAAACCAAGGAAAATCACT
>JAGCZN010000143.1 GCA_017959995.1 Clostridia bacterium | reverse complement strand
GTTCGCCGTGCTCGCCACGGGGAAAGGGAAACTTATCACCCCGATGAGTTCAAAGATAAAAAAACTTGTAAAAGCGGAATTACGTGAGAAAAAGGCGGTTTACGGCAACGAACTTGCCGAAATCGAAAGAGCTTTCCGGCTGAAAAAAACGGAGAGGGAGACCGAGGAACAACTTAAAAAATACGAAAAGAAACCGGCGCTCAGGCTGCTTACGGCTTTCAGGATAAGCGTAAACAATCTTTTCACAAAAAAGTTCAGAACGTTTCTCACCGCGCTTGCCGGCAGTATAGGTATACTCGGCATAGCCCTCGTTCTTGCGCTGTATTCGGGGCTCAATTCGTTTATAGACAGGCAGGAAGTGGCGCTTTCGAGTTATCCCATAACCATAACCCGTTCGGCAAGCGATTACGAGGCGATGGTAAGCACCGTGATTTCGTCGCTTGACGGCATAGACGGCAAGTACGATAAAGACAAGGTTTACGTGTATAAACTCGTTCGTCAACTTCTTGCCAATCAAAGCAAAGAAAACGTGTTCGACAAGGAAATGGTTGCCGCCATACGCAATATGGATAAGCGCAATTATTACGATATTTACGAGAATTACGGGCTTAATTTCAATATAGTGAAAAAAATACCCGCCAATACCAATATTCTCAATTTCGTGCGTACCACCGCCACTTATTATATGGCGATAAACACTTCTTCTTTCTGGACGCAGCTTCCGGAAAACAGCGATCTCGTGCTTGAACAGTACGAACTCATCGCGGGAAAATATCCCGAGGGAGAGAGGGAAGTAGTGCTTATTCTCGACGGGAAAAACCAGATAAGCGACATAAATCTGTTTTTTAACGGGCTGGATCTGGAAAGCGTGAATCTCGATTATAAAAGCGGCGACGACGTATCCGCCTTAACAAAGGATTTCGGCGATTTTATCGGGCAGGAATATAAACTTGTATTGAACGACGCGTATTACGTGTTGAACGACGCCGGCAGTTACGTAAAGTACGAAACGAAAAATCCCGTGGGTACCATTTACGCCATCAACGAAGAAATCAAAAACAGGGTAGGGGATAATTACACGCTCAACTTTTTCCGCGGGGATAAAAAGGATTCGGATAACGTTGCATACACTTACAACAACGTTACGAGCGGCAGTATTTCCGTTAAAATAAGCGGAATAATCAAACTTAAGGACGATATTTCCATAGGCGTTCTCGGAACCAACGCCATAGGCTATACGAAAGCGCTTACCGAAGAAGTGATAGATACGTCCTATACCTGGCTTGTGAATAAAGGGATTCTCGACGAATCCGCCTACGATACCGATATTGCCCTTACGACCGCCATGCGGCGCTACGGTTACGCTACCGTTCCGAACAGCATTTCGATATACTGCAAGAATTACGACGGAAAAACGGCGGTAAAGGCCGAACTCAAAAAGATAAGCGACGCGAGAAAGGCGGCGGGCAAATCCGAAATAATTTTCTCTGACCTTATGAGCGTGGTGCTGAACGTCGTTCAGCAGTTTATAAATATAATCACGTGGTCGCTTTTATGCCTTACGGCTATCTCGCTTATAGTTTCCGCTTTGATGATAGGTATCATAACTTACGTTTCCGTGCTCGAGCGCACGCGCGAAATAGGCGTTTTAAGGGCGCTGGGAGCAAGAAAACTCGATATATCGCGTATTTTTAACGCGGAAACGGTTATAATAGGGTTGATCTCCGGCATACTCGGCGTAGTGATAACTTATATAGTTTCGTGGCCGCTCGGCGCGCTTATCGCAAGATTTACGGGAATAGGCGGGCTGGTCGCGCTGCCGTGGTTTTTCGCGGCGATACTCGTCGTTTTAAGTACGCTTCTCACCCTGGTCGCGGGGCTTATACCCGCGGGAATAGCCAAACGTAAAGATCCCGTAAAGGCGTTAAGGGCGGAATAATTTGAGAAAAAGACGGTTTTTGCCGAAAAACACTTGCGGAATATATTACTTGATGTTATAATAATAAAGGGCGTATGGGGAGTAGTCGGCCGAAAGGCAATCACTCGCTAACACGGAGAGATCCCGGGTTGATTTTAATTGACAAGACCGTACCGTTCCGCCACAGTGTAAACTTTCGGCGGCGCGGCGCGGTTTTATTTTTAAGAGGTATTTATGACGAAAGAACTGATAATAGCCATTCTCCTTTTCATAGTGGGGTTGGTTTTACTTATAAAAGGCGGCGATTGGTTTGTTGACGGCGCCTCGGGAATCGCCGAAAGGTTGCGTATACCCGAACTTCTTATCGGCGCCACGGTAGTTTCGATAGGAACCACGCTTCCCGAAGTTATGGTTTCGGCAACTTCCGCGGCGGTCGGCGCGGGCGCCATCGCCTACGGCAACGCGATAGGTTCGGTAATTTGCAATACCGCGCTGATAGCGGCGCTCACCGTTACTATAAAACCTTCGGGAACGGACAGAAAGTCGCTTATAGTGCCAGTGATATTCTTCTTCGCTTCGGCGGTGTTCTACGCCGTGTGCGCGTACTTTTTCGGCTACTTTTACAGGTGGGCGGGAATACTCCTTCTCGTCGTTTTTGTGGGATATATAGCACTTTCTTCCATTCAGGCCAAGCGTGAAAGCAAACTTTTAAGCGCGGAAGAAATCGAAGAAAAGGAGAAAGAGGCGGAGGAAAAAACAAAACCCGACGGCGGGAAGAAAGGCCTTATAAAAGATATAATTTTCCTTATAATAGGCGCGGCGCTTATCGCGGTAGGCGCGAAACTTTTAGTGGATAACGGCACGAAAATAGCAGAAATTATCGGGCTGCCGCAATCGGTGATAGCGCTGACGTTCGTGGCGCTCGGAACTTCCCTTCCGGAACTCGTAACCGCTATAACCTCGCTTATAAAGGGGCACGGCGCGCTGTCGCTCGGCAACCTTATCGGGGCAAATCTTTTCAATATAGTGCTGGTCAGCGGCGTTTCGGTTGCCATTGCTCCGTTCGCCGTTCCTGCGGAAGCCCTTTTTTTCGGGCTGAACCGCTCGCTCGTTATAGATATACCGGTAATGTTCGCGGTGATGTTCGTTCTCACCGTTCCGGCGCTTATCCGCGGAAAACTTTCACGCTGGCAAGGTATCGTTTTACTTGCGATATACGCGGCTTTTTGCGTGGTACAGTTCGTTTTCTGAAAATTTTACAAAAATATCGGCGCTCGTTTACAAGCGCCTTTTTTTATGTTATAATATAGAGAGATAAAGGTGATTTTATGCAGTGGTACTTCTGGGTTTTATTGATTGCGGCAATAGTTATAATGCTTTTTATTCTGTTCGCGTTTATATTTTCTTACGTCGCGTTCAGAATGGCTTTTTATTCCTCTCCGAAAGAGAAGGAAGATCCCCACGGAATACCGAAAGGCGAACAGTTCGACGAGAGAAAAGAGGAAATGTTCGCCATGATAGACGAGATGGACGCAATCCCCTACGAAAGGGTTTATACCAAGTCTTACGACGGGTTGAAACTTTCCGCCAGATACTACCGCGTGAAGGACGGCGCGCCCCTGCAAATACAGGTTCACGGCTGGCGCGGCATGGGCGTAAGGGATTTCAGCGGCGGTTGTAAATTCGCTATAGACAGCGGATATAACGTTCTGCTTATAGATCAGCGTTGCGCGGGCGAGAGCGGCGGCAAGGTGATAACCTTCGGAATACGCGAAAAATACGACGTTCTCTCCTGGATAGCCTATTCTCTGAACCGTTTCGGCGCGGAAACGCAAATTTGTCTTACGGGTATTTCCATGGGCGCGGCCACCGTGTTGGAAACGGCCGCGTTCGACCTGCCGAAAAACGTAAAGGCGATAATTGCGGACAGCCCGTTTTCCTCCCCCGAGGAAATACTCGCTTCGGTCTCCGCCGGTATGGGAATGAATCCGAAATTCGTTATGCCGTTTATTAAAATGGGCGCGTATCTTTACGGCGGGCTGAAAATAGAAGGCGGGGCGGAAGAAGCGGTAAAAAACTGTAAAATACCCGTGCTTATACTCCACGGCGAGGACGACCGTTTCGTTCCCACCGAAATGGGCAGGAGAATCTACGCGGCGTGCGCCTCGGATAAGCGGCTGTTCACCGTGCCGGGGGCGGGACACGGGCTCTCCTTTATAATCGACCGCGAAGGTTACGAAAAGACCGTTACCGGGTTTTTACTGGGCGTTTTCGGGGATAAAAACGGTTAAGTTTTTTCAATCGTTGTTCCGTTTAGTGGATTTTGAAGATATAATATGATATAATCTTTTTATAAAAGGCATTTTATTATTTTATAAGGGGAGTTCCGATAGAATAGCATAAAAGGATAGAAATATCAGATGAGATTGTTTCAATAATATAGAATTTAAGAAAACAAAAAATATAAAGTAAGAAAGAGTTTTATTATTATGAAAAAAAGAATTTTAACAACGTTTCTTGCGGGCATTCTGTGCTTTTCGCTGTTTACCCTTGCAGGGTGTTCGATAAATTCAGGCGTAGTTGAACTATACGATAGTAGCGTTACTATAGAATTTGACAATTGGCACATTACAAGCAGGCCTTGTTTTTTGATTACAATTAAGGCGTTCTATAAAAATGCGACTTTTGAATGTATAGCAGACGGTAGTAAATTTCGGGATAATTATGAAACCGGCACAGAAAAAATTATTGTCCAATCCGGCGAGGCTTTTATGTGGATTCCCTTTGATCCGCGAGAAACCGGCGTTTGCTACATTGATATAATTAAGAAACAAGGAGAAAATATTGTCGGCTATTCAATAATAAAAATAGTTAAAAATGATCGTACGGGTGAAGATATTCCGAAAGTTATAAAATCAAAAAAATTATTAAAAATCGGACGACAATATATTACGGAAGATTTTGTAAAAATGTTAATTGATAAAGCAAAACAATATTAAATTTTGATAAAAAAGGAGTTTTATTATGGTAAGCAACAGTGAACTTCGGGCGAACGCCCGCAAACAACTCGGCGGCAACATCTTTGCCACGCCGTGGCTCTATATGCTCGTGGCGTGCCTTATAGTCAGCGTGATAGAGGGCGCAACGTCGATTGCGGTCGTGGGTTTAATACTCGCCGGCCCGCTCGAATACGGGCTTGTAAAAGTTATGGTAAAACAGGTAAAAGGGCAGGAATTGCCCGATTTTACAGATCTTTTCAAAGGCTTTACCGAAGATTTTGCGGGAACGCTCATATTGTGGTTGTTGCGGGAAGTGTTCGTATTCCTCTGGTCGCTTTTGTTCATTATACCGGGAATAATCAAAAGTTATTCTTACGCGCTCGCCTTCTATATCAAGAACGACGACGTGAAGAAAGAGTGGAAAACCTGCATAGACGAAAGCCGCGCTCTTATGAACGGTTATAAGTGGAAACTTTTCTGCCTCGATCTCAGTTTTCTCGGTTGGTATATACTCGGCGCATTGTGCTTCGGTATAGGAACGTTGTTCGTCGTTCCGTATCACCGGACGGCGCGGGCGAATTTTTACGAGGCGCGTATAGCGAAAAAATCGTAAATAACGAATAAAACGCTTTGCCGCGGGAAATTCCCGCGGCTTTCTTTTTCGCGCGCACGCGCGCACGCGTACGCTAAATAATATTGTTTAACGGCGTCTGCAACGTTTGCCGCGCCGGTTAGTTTAATAAAAAGGTTTTCATATATAAACAAAGGGAATTTGCGTTTATAAAAATTTGCGGCTTGTGTTTTTTTGCGGATTTCGGCAAAAACCACACAATATATTGTGTACTTAGAAATTTTTTTGAAAAACTTTGAAAAAACAGTTGACTTTTTGCCGAAAATGTAGTTTAATAGTGCCACGTCGTTTCACCGGAGACGGGTCCGCAACGGGCAAGGAGAGCACCTTTGCCAAAGCGGCGGGCCAACCTGTAAAAGCTTCGAAAAATTTTCAGATTTTTTGAAAAAACTTCGAAAAAACAGTTGACATTAGCTTTCCGATGTGATAAGATGTATAGGCTGTCAGTTGAGGCGGCACGTTGAACGGGCGTTCAACGCAATGTAGTTTAAAAATTGAATAGAAGGAAATGGTTATAAAACATTCAATGTTTTTAAATGTTTCTGTCAATTTATTGAGTATATTTTATGTACCAAAAAACAGTCAGCAATAACGAAAATCGTTAGAGCAGTTGTACTCGCGAGCGTACGGCTTTAAGAATATTAAACTTAAGAGTTTGATTCTGGCTCAGGACGAACGCTGGCGGCGTGCTTAACAC
>JAGCZN010000142.1 GCA_017959995.1 Clostridia bacterium | reverse complement strand
GCGCTTGAAGATAACGACGACGTTCAGTCGATATACCACAACGTCAACCTGCCGGAAGAACCGGACGAAGAATAATAATTACGAAAGATGCGGCGAGGGTATTTTCTTGCCGCATTTTTAAGGAGATTTTTATGATAAAAACCGACCTTTACAGACAGAAAATAAAAGAACTGTCGCAAACCCTGCAGGAAGCAGGGTACTCTCTTTGACTTAGAGAACTTAAAAAAACAACTTAAAGAACTGGAAGCCGAACAGGAAAAACCCGAAGTCTGGCAGGACCTTGAAAAATCCAAACAGATTGCGCGTAAAATTTCCGCGCTTCGCTCAAAAACCGACGCGTTCGAAAAAGCCGAAAAAGCCGTAAACGACACTCTCGAAGTTATTGAACTAGCCGAGGAAGCCGAGGACGAAAGCCTTTTCGAAGATATCGAGAAGGAACTTACCGCCGCGGAAACCGATATAGAGGAAATGAGACTGCAAACGCTTCTTCGCGGAAAATACGACGCGCTCAATGCCATTATGACGCTTCATTCGGGCGCGGGCGGCACCGAGGCTTGCGATTGGGTATCTATGCTATACAGAATGTATTTGCGCTATGCCGAGCGCCACGGGTACAAAACCGAGGAACTCGATCGGCTCGACGGAGACGAGGCCGGTATAAAAAGCGTGTCTTTTCGTGTTGAAGGCGCAAACGCGTACGGTTATCTCAAAGCGGAAAAAGGCGTACACAGGCTCGTTCGCATCTCGCCGTTCGATTCCAACGCGAGAAGGCATACCTCTTTCGCGTCCCTTGAAGTTATGCCTGAAATAGAGGATACCGAAGAGATAAAAATAAATCCCGAGGATCTTAAAATCGATACCTACCGAAGCAGCGGCGCCGGCGGGCAGCACATCAATAAAACGGAGTCAGCCATACGTATAACGCATATTCCCACGGGCATTATCGTTGCGTGTCAGAACGAACGCAGCCAAATTCAGAACCGCGAACAGGCCATGAAGATGCTCATGAGCAAACTCGTGGAGAGAAAAGAGGAAGAGATGCTCAAAGAAGCGCAGGAGATCAAGGGCGAAATAAAGAAAATTGAATGGGGCAGTCAGATAAGAAGTTACGTTTTCTGTCCGTACACTATGGTGAAGGACCACAGAACCGGTTGTGAAACGGGTAACGTGAGCGCAGTGATGGACGGCGAATTAGACGCCTTTATCGTTGATTATCTTAAAAAATCATAATGTATGCCGACGTTTACAAATGCGTAAAAACAAAAGAAAACGCTTTGATACTTGCAATTGAATCTTCTTGTGACGAAACGGCCGCGGCAGTCGTTCGCGGGGGGAGAGAGATACTTTCGAACGAGATAATGTCCTCGTGCAGCGAACACGTCAGATTCGGCGGCGTCGTTCCAGAAATCGCTTCCCGCGCGCATACAACGGCAATTTCTCTCGTAACCAAAGCCGCTCTCGATAAAGCGGGGGTAACGCTTAAAGATCTCAACGCTATCGCCGTAACGTACGGGGCGGGCCTTTTGGGCGCGCTTCTCGTAGGCGTTTCTTATGCGAAATCACTTGCATACGCTTCGGATCTGCCGCTCGTTCCCGTAAGTCATATCCGTGGGCATATAGCGGCGTGTTATCTCAACAATCCGGAACTTGAACCGCCGTTTATAAGTTTGCTTGCCAGCGGCGGGCATACTGCCGTTCTTTACGTTAAATCGTATACGGAATTTGAAATTGTAGGACAGACGCTCGACGACGCCGTAGGCGAAGCGTTCGATAAAGTAGCCCGCGTTTTGAACCTCGAATACCCGGGCGGTCCGAATATAGAGCGTCTTGCCGTAAGCGGTAAACCGTCGGTAGAACTTCCCAAAATGTTCAAAGGGGACAAAAAGAATTTCAACTTTACGTATAGCGGCCTTAAAACCGCTGTAATAAACTATACGCATAACTGTAATCAGGCAGGTATTCCGTTCGATCCCGCCGACGTAGCTTGTTCTTTTCAGCGCGCCGCGCTCGACGTGCTCGTTGAAAAAACCGTTTCGGCAGCAAAAGTAAAATCCGTAAAAACTATATCGGCAGGCGGAGGCGTCGTCGCCAACGGATATTTGCGATGCGAACTTGAAAAAGCCTGTAAAACGCGTAAAATCAAGCTTTTTCTCCCGCCGAAACCACTTTGTACCGATAACGCCGCCATGATAGGCGCCGAGGGTTATATCCAATATATGCACGGAAATTTCGCCGCGCTGGACCTGAACGCGCAGGCCTCGGTGGAACTTTGATGAACGAAAGCAAAATCATACCGATTTTGCTTTTATTTTATCGATATATTATTGACAAAAACCGTACGATTTGGTACTATTGAAATATGAATACGGAGCGCGCCGTTAAAATTTATCTGTTCGATACGGAAGGGAAAGAATATAATTCCGATCTACTTGTTTTAATAGATAATTACAGGCGAGAGAAGATAAATTCAAGCTCAAACGTCGGATATAAGCGCCGTAGCCTTTTCGCCGGACTTCTGCTTCGCCATGCTTTATCGCAGGCAGGTGTCGGTGAAAACTCACTTTCGGATATAGTTCGCAACGAATACGGAAAGCCGTATCTCAAAGCGGGAAAGCCGTATTTCAGCATATCTCATTCGGGAAACCTTATTGCCGTTGCCGTAGCGGATTTTAATATCGGCATAGATATAGAAGTGCCGCAAAACACGGATTATTCGCGAATTGCAAGCAAAGTTTTATCGGACAATGAAATGATAGATTACATGAAATCATCTGATCGCTCCGTTTTTTTTACCGAAAAATGGGTGATGAAGGAAAGTTATCTGAAATTTATCGGAACGGGACTTGGGAAATATCCCAAAGACGTAACCAAAGAAAGTATAACGTCAGGCGGATGTCGTTTTATTACCGAAAAAAAGCGTGAAAACGGCACAGAGTTTTTCATTTCCGTCGTTTCCGATGGGCCTTTCCGAGTTGAAACGGTTTCCGTTACGGATCTGAAAGTGCCGTATATCCGGCATTAACGAGGGGAAATATGAATAAATCGATCTTAAGTGAAAATCTTTCCGTCGCTACGCTTCGGCGCATGCCGAGTTATTTGAGATACCTTAAAATCCTCAAAGAAAGGGACGTAAAATTTATTTCTTCCGTCGCCATCGCAAAGGAACTCAATCTTAATTCCGTTCAGGTAAAAAAGGATATAGCCTTTGCAAGTAAAACGCCGGGCAAACCGAAAGTCGGTTTCAACGTAAACGCGCTTATTGACGATATTGAGGATTTTCTCGGTTGTTACAATATCAAGGACGCCGTTCTCGTAGGCGTCGGCAAACTCGGCAGAACGCTTTTATCGTACAACGGCTTCAAAAATTACGGACTTAATATAGTTGCCGCTTTTGACAGCGATCCCGTTCTTTGGAACAGTGAGATCAACGGAAAAATTATTTATCCCATTGAAAAACTGCCGGGCATTCTCAAGCGTTCGGGCGCGAAAATGGGTATTATTACCGTTCCCAAAGCCGCCGCGCAGGACGTTTGCGATCTACTGGTCGCGTCGGGCGCGAAGGGCATTTGGAATTTTGCGGCCACTCATCTCAACGTGCCGGAAGGCGTAGCGTTGAAAAACGAAGATTTAGCCGCTTCGCTTGCGATTTTATCGCAGCAGTTATCGGTAATTCTGAAAGAAAACAAATAGAGACCGTTAAGGAGAGGATATGAATGAACGAGGAAATAAAAGTTTATTACTATAAATTAAAGGGCGATAGCGAAACGTTCAGCGAAATACGCCGCCGCGCCGAGAGTATGAAAGGGGTTTATTCCGTTGAACTCGATAACGACGTTCTCAAGGTAAATCTCGGAAACTGGGCTTCCGAATACGACGTTTTCCGTACGTTAAGCGAATACGCGGAAGGAATCGGCGCAGACGTTGATTATGCCTCCGATGTTTCAGACGGGGAAAATACGGGTGAGGAAGTTTCCGATAAAGAAGTTTTTTCCGGCGAACACGTTGATGAAAAAAACGAAAAACCCACTTATAACGCGGAAGAACCGAAGATTCCCGACGAAGAGAAAAGTTGGCCGAAGAGATTTCTTCCCAACTTTATCGAAATCGGCGTTGCAGCGATATTGCTTTTGATCGCCGCGTTTGCGAACGTGAGCGAGAATGCGAAAACGTTTATGTGTCTTATCGCTTTTGCGTTCGTGGTTTACGAAATCATCTGGGATGCGATAACCGCCGTAAGCCGCAAGGATTTTTTCAATTATAATATCGCGCTGGCTTTGGCTGTGATAGTAGCGCTGTTTTTGAGCGGCGCGAAATATACCGAAGTTACGTTTGTCGCAATTCTTTTCGAAACGGAGATCACCCTGTATAAAATTCTTCTTTTCGTGCGGAACGAAGGTATAAAAAGGCGCCTTTATCACGTATTTGACGCGGTGAACGTCATTGGTGAGGACGGGGAGGAACAGTCTGTGGCAAAAAACGTTCCCGTAGGTTCTGAGGTTGCTTTTTCAAAGGGAGAAGCGATCGTTTTCGACGGAGTGGTAAAGAGCGGCGAATGCGTCGTTGACCTTTACGATATAAGCGGAATACGCAAATCGAAAAAGCTCGTTGCGGGGGATAAAACCATCGGCGGTGCGATCGTTAAAGAGGGGAAAATAAGCGTTATCACGGAAAAAACCGCGGAAAACAGTTTTTCAACCGAAATTTATAATAAACTTGTCCGCGGAAAAGGCGGTACCGTTTACGGAAAGGTAAAAAAGTTTTCCGATATTGCTCTGCCCGTTTCGTTCGGTTTAGCGCTCATAGTTGCTTTTTTGCTTCCTCTTGTTCTGTCCGTAGGCGGTAAAACGTACTCGTCCCTTTTGCCCGATTACGCCTATCTCGCCGTGATATTGTTTGCTATATGTAATTCGTTTGCGATTATCGCGCCGCACGCGGTTTTGCGTGAAAGTGCCGTATATCGCGCATTATCATACAATATTTTCTTTGATAACGACGATGATTTTTACGCCGTTGCCGATATCGGCGTCGTATTCTTTATTGAGCCGGGCGCGCTTACCAATGCGGAAACCGGGTACGATAAAATCGTTTCGAAACCCGCATATAAGGGCAAGATCGTCAAACTTATTTCCGAATACGGTCTGTCGCTTACGGAAATATCGGAAAACGAAAGAATCTCCGGCAAAAAGGAAAACAGCGTACTCGTTTCCGGCGCGCCCGACGTTTTGAGGGAAGAGGGATTTTCCGTCAAAGAAGCGGGGATACAGGGTAACGTCAGATATCTGTTTTTAGACGGCGAGGCTGTGGGCGCGATTGCGTTTGAAGAAAAAATAAAGAAAAACGCACGCGGGGCGGTAAAAGAACTGAAAGACGCCGGGGTTAAATCGATAGCGTTGACGGGTGAATCTCCGGAATCCGTTTCCGGTTTCGGCAAAACGCTGGAAGTTTTCGGCGGACTTTCCGAAGAAGACGAACGCAAAGTAACGGAAGAATACTCCGCCGCCGGCAAAAAGTTTATTTGCGTAGGAAATGGCGCGCCTGCGGATAATTCCCTTGCGGATATAATTTATGCCGGTACCGACGAATTCGTTTCGGGCGTCAAAGCGGTATGCGTTCCCGACGGCGACGTAAAATCCGTTGCAAAGTACGTAAAACTCGCAAAGCGCAACAGAAAAATTTTCAAAACGGGCATTATATCGGCAATAGCGTTAAAGTCGCTTGCCGCGGTTACGGTTGCCGTGCTTTTCGCCCTGTTTTCTTTCAGGCTCCTGTGGGCGGCCGTTCTTATAGATTTCGTAGCGGGGGTACTGGTTACTCTGAACGCTTTCAGAAACGGTTCGGACGTATACTGATATTTTCAGGCGTTCCGATTTTCGCAAATCATAAGAAAAAAATAAGCGTTTTGTCAATCCAAACGTTTGACTTAATATTTTTATTAGTGTATAATTGTTATCGTTCCTCAGCGGGTGAATCCACGGAACGGGTGCTACTATGGCTCAGGAGGTAGAGCGCGTCCTTGGTAAGGACGAGGTCACCGGTTCAAATCCGGTTAGTAGCTCCAAAGAAGACGGCGTCTTGTAAGAAACAAACAAGGCGTCGTTTTATTTGTGACCTTTTGTTAAAATATAAAGACGAGGTCACCGGTGACGCGATCGACGGCAGAAGCCGTAACGATACGCTATTCCGTCGCGTCCGCTCCTTACAAATCCGGTTAGTAGCTCCAAAGAAGACGGCGTCTTGTAAGAAACAAACAAGGCGTCGTTTTATTTGTGACCTTTTGT
Source organism: Clostridia bacterium (assembly GCA_017959995.1). Classification (GTDB taxonomy): domain Bacteria; phylum Bacillota; class Clostridia; order Christensenellales; family Borkfalkiaceae; genus RGIG3732. The sequence continues at coordinate 118 of JAGCZN010000142.1, read as the reverse complement.
TAAAAATATAAAGACGAGGTCACCGGTGACGCGATTGACGGCAGAAGCCGTAACGATACGCTATTCCGTCGCGTCCGCTCCTTACAAATCCGGTTAGTAGCTCCAAAGAAGACGGCGT
>JAGCZN010000141.1 GCA_017959995.1 Clostridia bacterium | reverse complement strand
TCTTTCTCACGTTTCCGTCAGGTTCAACGGCTGAAAAATTCTTGTTGTTTTCAAGAAATTTAAGTATAACGCCCTCGTTTTCCACGTCGTTTAACGTGCAGGTGGAATATATCATATATCCGCCCGGAACAAGCATCTTCGATGCGCTTACCAGTATTTCGTATTGCCTTGCCGCGCAGGAATTTACGTTTGCTTCGCTCCAGTCCCGAACGGCCGAGTCTTCCTTTCTGAACATTCCTTCGCCCGAACACGGCGCGTCGACGATAACGGCGTCGAAAAAAGAGGGGAAACGCTTTTCCGCTTCCTGCGGGTTCATGCAGGTAACGGTCGCGTCGGAACCCATTCTTTCGAGATTCGATGAAAGAATCGCCGCGCGCGAGGGAACTATCTCGTTGCAAACGAGAAAACGTTCTTCGTTCGTATAGTTCAAAATCTGCGTGGATTTTCCGCCGGGCGCGGCGCACAGATCAAGTATTTTCCCTTTAAGAAACGGTGAAATCGCCGCAACGGGTAACATTGCGGAAGGTTCTTGCAGATAAAAAAGTCCGGCGTGATGAAACGGGTGCGCGCCCAATTTTCTCTCGCCTATAAAAAAACCTGTATTTTCAAATGGAATCCTATCGGAAAGAGAAAGTTTTTCCGCAAGTTCGTCCGAAGAAATTTTCCGTTCGTTTACTCTTAATCCGCGTTCGCGTTCGCCTTCCAGCGAACGTAAATAATCTTCATATTCGTTTCCAAGCAACCTTTTCATCTGCGAAAAAAAGGCGGGGCTTAAGTTTTCGGTTATCATTTTTATGATTGCTTTTATTAAAGATTTCCCGTTGATCCGAAACCGCCTTTTCCCCTGACCGTATCGGAAAGTTCGTCCGTTTCAATAAATTCACATTTCAAAAACGGAGCGATAACCAGTTGCGCGATACGTTCGCCCGCGTCTACCGTTTGACCGGAAGAAGAGTGGTTATGTACGGCCACTTTGATTTCTCCTCTGTAATCGGCGTCTATAACGCCCACTTTGTTGGCGGGGGCAAGTCCTTTTTTGCACGCCAGCCCGCTTCGCGCGTATACCAGTCCTACGTAGCCTTCCGGTATTTCCACGGCGATTCCCGTTCCGATGAACGCAGTTTCGCCGGCGGCGATAAACGTGGGGGAATCGGTGGCGGCGTAAAGATCCGCCCCGGCGGAGCCTGCCGAGCCGTAAGCGGGTGTTTTTGCAAGCGAATTAAGTTTTTTTATTTTAAGTAACATAACTTTTTTCGTCCGTAAAAAATTTTTTTATCTGTGAAAATTTTTCCACGCGGTATTCGGGTTGAACGGGATAGCCTGATATATCCTTATCGTACGGCGCCACAAGACAGGTACGATATCCGAATTTCGCAGCGGGTATATCCGCCGTCATAGAATCTCCCACGAGCAGCGCTTCGTCCTTTACGAAACCTTCTATATGAGATTCAACGTATTCGAAATATTCTTTGCTCGGCTTGCTGTAACCCGTTTCGGCTGAAATGAATTTACCGTCAAGAAACCGCGCTATGCCGCTTTTTTCAAGTCTTTTCAGCTGAACGTGCTTTATTCCGTTGGTTACCGCGTAAATTTTCGCTTTTGTTTTCAGAAATTCCAGCGTGGGCAGAACGTCGTCGTCAATAAGCGTGGCATTCAATCCGAGGTTATTCTCGT
>JAGCZN010000015.1 GCA_017959995.1 Clostridia bacterium | reverse complement strand
GCGTAATTTGCCGAAAGCGGCCGCCGAGAAGAGGATCTGATCACGGTCGTCGTATGATAGCGTAACTTCGGGCCAATGCACCATCGGCGCGGAAATAAAACGAAGTTCCCGCCCGCCCAGCGCAAGCGTATCGCCCTCTTTTACCGTGATCTTCCTTTCGGGATAGTCGGTACCGTAAAAGTTTTTCATCATATCGAAAGCCTTTTGGGAAGAAACGATCTTCGCTTCCGGATAGGCTTTCATAAACGTATCTACGTTTGCGGAATGGTCCGGCTCCATGTGCTGCACCACGAGAAAATCGGGCTTCCTGCCGCCGAGCGCCGCGTTGATATTTTTAAGCCACTCTTCGCCGAATTTACCCCCCACGGAGTCCATAACGGCTATCTTCTCGCCTATAACCGCGTAAGAGTTGTACGCCATACCTTCGGGAACGGCGAACTGCCCTTCGAAAAGGTCCGTTTCCACGTCGTTCACGCCCACGTATTTAACAGTATCGGTAACGTTAAACATAATTCCTAAAAACCGTAAAATAAGAGCCTTGCGGCTCTTCGTGATTATTCTTTTACTATCTGTGTTTTATCCGCTCCGCAAAGGGGGCATTCGAAATCTTCGGGAAGATCCTCGTATTTCGTTCCGGGGGCGATTCCGTATTCCGGCGCGCCTTCGGCTTCGTCATAAATCCAACCGCAGAGTTCGCAAACGTACTTCATTCTGATTTACCTCTTTCGTTTTTATACAATTATAACATATCGTAAAAAAAAATACAATCTTATAATGCCGTTGATAAAGATTTTCTTTTATTGCGCGATCCGCAGCGGCGTTTACGAAGCGGGCGGCTTCCCGCAGAAGTTATGCAAGGGAATAATGAGTTTGACGATTTGTTTTTTTGAAAAAATCCCCCGTTCCTTGCCTCGCTTACGAGGGGAGTCGGGGGAGTTTTCATTTATTTTTTTGCTTTTACCTTTTCTATTTGTAATAATTCATTGTTTATATATTTTGTTTCTATATTGTAATTTTTTCCATATTTATTATCATATTTCATTGCTGTTAATATATTTTTATATATTCTTGTTAAATAGTTTTCTTCATCTTCTGTAATTGTTCTTTTGCACGTTTGATAACTCATTTCGTTAAATTCTTTAATTAGTTTGTCTATTTCCATTTTCTACTCCTTGCTTTTATATTATATCTTTTAATTTCACTTCTGTCAAATTTTTCTCTTGCACGTCATAGAGAAAAGCGATCTATTAAACACGCACGGCGTTTACGAAGCGGGCGGCTTCCCGCAGAAGTTATGCAAACCCCCTTTTTCACGCGTTATCAATAATTTATAATAAGCCCCAGCGCTATGAACCCCGCCACCATAACGGCGGTTAAAAGGAACAGCCAGGAAGATTTTTTAAGCCACTTGAAGTATGAAACGCCTATCATGGAAAGCCCTATAAGCAGCACGGGCGACGTGGGGAACAAAAGGTTGGTGTACCCGTCGGCAAAGGTGTAAACGAGCACGAGCATCTCTTTGTTTATCCCGAGCGTCAGAACGCTTAAGATAGACATTACGAATACGGCTTTAGCCGTGGACGACGAAATGAAAAATTCAAGCGCCACGATTATAAGATACAGCGTAAACGCCGTTAAAAACACGTTTCCGCCGGTTACCAATCCGTTTACTTCGTTGGCTATGGTGGGCAGCACCCTGCCCTCTTCCAAAACGTATTTTATTGACGACGCGAGAAGTATGAACGCCACGGAAGGCAGCGCCGAAAGAACCCCTTTAAGAAAGCTTTTCATCACCGCGCCGAATTTGCCGCCCACGGAAATAAGCCCGCATATAATGCCGCCGAAAAGAAACATTACGATCAGGAAAGGTATGGTGTAATCCCTTACGGCGCTTACCGCGGAACAGATTATTATAGTTGCCAGAATAACGGCGAAGAAAACGGAATACGCCGTTCTTATGCGTCTTTCGCCAGGCACGGTAACTTCCCCGAAAATACGGCCCCGCAAAGTTTCATCCCTGCCGAAAGTGAGCGATTTTTCGGGGTGAGCGGAAATTTTTCTTACGTACGCGAATACGTACAGCATAAGCAGCGCGTAAGTTACCGCAAAAATGATTATGCGGTACCATACGTTAGTCATAGGATTTACGCCGATCACGTTCGAAGCGAAAATCACCGTGAACGGATTGGTTATCGCGGACGAAAACCCGAACCCGCACGCCACTATGGATACGAGAAATCCCGTGAAAGAATCCAGCCCCAAAGATACTGTGAGTATGGCGATTATCGGAAGAAGCGTGAGCATTTCTTCAAACAGGCCGAGAAATGCGCCGAACGCCATAAATACCAGCGAAACTATAGCGAGAAGAAGAAATTTTCTGTTTCTGAATTTATTTACTACAACGTTCACCAGCGATTTTATGCCGTAAACGTCGTTCATCACCTGAAACGCCCCGCTTATAATCACCAAAAACAGCGAAAGCATAATTACGTTAAGCCCGTCCGACCCGGCGAGGATGAGAACGGGCGCGAAAATTCCCTTGAAAACGTTTATGCCGGAAGCGTTTTCCAAACGCACGTAAACGTCGTAATCGGGCGTGCCGTCGGCCTTGGTTCCGAATGCGCCTTTAGGCAGAACGTAGGTCAACGCTATTGCCGCCGCGACGAGCGCGAAAAGCATTATCAGAACGGAAATAAAGGTCTTTTTGCCTATATTTATAAGTCTGTCGTCCGTTCTTTCGGGTAGTTTTTCGTTAGTTTTGTTTTCCGTGTTTTCCATATTCTTCTTCCTTTAACAAATCGTACAGAAGCGCCACCCTCGTACAGATTTTTCTGTTCCCCTTGGGGTAGAAATAATGCAGTCTGTTATCGTAATACAGTTCGAATTCCTCGTTTACGGAATAAGCTATTCCCTCCAGATCTTTAAGCGCGAAGCCAAAGCCGTAATCCCTTTTTACGCTTCGGTATCTCACGCCCTCCGCATCGAGGCGGAATACCCCTTCGTCCCTTACGAACTTGTTGCTGTTTTTATCGAATATCTTAACGGCAACGTCTGTTTCAAGGTCAAGATCCGCAAGTTTTTTTCTCTCTTGCTCCTTTATCGCCTCGTAGTAATCGTGAACGTTAAGTAAGCCGCCCTCGCCCGAAAAACCGTAATTTGCGTTTACGGTGTAACTCTTTCCGCAGTCAACGCAGGCGAACGTATCGCCTTCCGCCCGCGTGGAATATAAACCGCCGCAATGCGGGCACATGTACAAAAGCCCGTCAAGCCCTTCGGCTTTGCCTTTATTTTTGAAAGTAACGCCGTTTTCAAACGCGTTTTCGTAAAGTTCGGCTTCGATCACGCGAATGAGAGCCTCTTTATCGAACGTGTTGAGTTCTTCTCTGTCTATTATTCTGCCCACGGTTACCTTTACGGTGTTTCTGAAAAGTTTTTTTCTCCACTTCGGCTTTACGAGATACGAATTGCTTATTCTTGCGAGAACCAGCGGTATATCCAGTTTAAGCGCAAGTTCCGCCGTGGCGGGATTTATGCGCGAAGTAACGCCGTCGCTCGAAAGCCGCCCTTCGGGAAACATTATCACCGGGTAGCCCTTTTCCTTCATGCGGAATATCTTTTTTACCGTTTCCACGTCGCCGCTGAATATCTTTTTGGGAATAAACCCGCAGCGTTTTGCTACCCAACCTATCAGCGGCATTCCGAAGTAATGCCTGTTGAGAACGTAACAGAAATTCCGCTTCCTGTCCACCGCGGCGATAAAGTAAAAATCGTAAAAACTGGCGTGATTGGAAAGCAGAAGGTACGGCCCCTCTATTTCGGCAACGTTTTGCCCCTCAACCTTTATCCTGCATTTTCTTTTAAGATGAATATCCGCAACTTTTCTGAAAAGGCTGTAAAAAACGGAATCGGGCGTATTGTTGTTCTGCCTTATATAAAATTTGTACAGTACTATAAAGATGAGAACGAAAAGTATTGCCGCCGCGCCTACTATTATGAGAACCAGCACCCAGAGCCTTAGGTTGTTGGCTATAAATTCCTTTATGGCCGTTCCCATGATTATAGAAGTGCCTATCGAAGGAATCACACCCGTGGCGCAGGTAAGTATATATCTCGGATAGCTTATTCTTCTGTGAGAGGCAAAGTAGCATATCGCCCCGAAAGGTATTATCGGCATAAAGAAAAGGAAGTACATGAGAATAACCACACTCCTCGTCCTTCCTGCCTTTTCGTATTTTGAAATTTTATCGCTCTGGTGAAAAATATCCCCGTCGAAATTGAGTATGTGAACTATAAAACAAATGATGCTCGCGCCCAAAACAACGCCTAAATCGCACAAAATCACGGCGAGATACCACGGATAACTCATGCCGGAAGAAAGCTGTATAAACTCGGCCGGAATAAAAATAACCACCATCTGCAACGCTTCCACCAGCACTACCGTGGCGCCGCCGAGAATGCCCTTGGAACGTAAAAGTTCCTTCGCCCCTTCAAAGTTCTTATCTATTTCCAGCCTGATGAAAGGGAAAAATATGTCTTTGAGAAAAAACACCAGCAAAGCGATCACCACCGCCGCCAACGAAAAAACCACTATTTTTTCAAGCGTTCTTTTCTTTTTGCCCTGCATACGCCCTTCCCTTTTTCTCCACGTATTCGTACGTCTTTTTTTTATTTTACCAAACGGTGCGTTCAATGTCAAACCAAACGGCCGGGAAAACGCTTTTTACGCAGGGCGAAAATCAATTTATTTTCTCTATATAGTGCACGCAGTCAAGCGAAGAAAGCGCCTCGATGATCTCGTCGTGGTTCTTCTTTTTCAATTCGTTGCTCTCAACGGTAAGTATAAGCGAATATACGCCGAGTCCCGTGTTGGCGTAGGCGGGATTTATCTCTATGTTGTTCACCGCAAGGCCGAACGCGCGGATGGTTTCCAAAAATTCGCGCAGAAGATTTCTCGAATTGAGTTCAAGGTGGATTTCAAAGTGGTTAGACTTGTTTTTGAACCAGCCTTCAAGGTTGGGAAACAGCATCAGCGTGAGCATAAGCACGGCCGCCCCTATAACGAAAACGGTATACAGACCAAGCCCCAAAGCCACCGATATCACGCAGGAAACCCACATACATACCGACGTGGTAAGTCCTTTTAACTGACTTTTGGAACTGTATAAAATGGCGTTGCAACTTATTATCGCTATACCTACGAGAAGCGCCGCGGACAAAAAAGGCACGGATACCGAAAACGCTTTTATAACGTAAGCGTCGCATATCCCGCTGACCACCGCGCCCAGCGAAACGAGCATAAAGGTTCTAAGCCCCGCAGCGTGCCGTTTTTTTGCGCGCTCCGCCCCAATTACGGCGGAAAAAACAACGGCTATAACCGATTTGAAAAGCGTTGAAAATACGTTTACTTCACCTGCCCATTCCCCGAGCAAGCCGGCAATAAGATCGTTCGACATAGCATTAACCTCTTTATATTTTTAAGAAATTTCCCCGCGGGAAACTCCGGTTTTTAATCGTACGAAAACGAAATGTTTTCCGTTTTTTTCAATCGCCTTACCATCTTTGAAGGCGCAGTCGCGGAAAGAACGAGGCTCGTTTCG
>JAGCZN010000140.1 GCA_017959995.1 Clostridia bacterium | reverse complement strand
CAGCCGTCGTTACCGGAAGTTACGGGGAAACTGTCCACGTCGCCCTTGTTATACCACAGGCTGTACTGCGCGGAAACGTCGTTACCTTTAGTGGTGAAAGAATTGACTTTGGTATAGGAAGTTCCCACGTAGCCGGCAACCTGGTAACTGTCGCTCTTTTCCGCGCTCGGTCCGGCATTGCCCATGGAAAAACAGAAAACGGGAATCTGAAGCGCGTTGGCGTCGTCGTAATAGCCGTAAACGCCGCCTACCGATTTAAGCGTCCAATCCTCGTTTATCTCCATTTCGTTGCCCATCGGATCGGTTGCGAGAACGTAATATTCGTATTCGCCGAGATCCGTGAGAGAGAACCTTTTATACGAAGTGGTGGAAGAAAGTTTTGTGAAACTGTCGCTTCCGGGCGTTTTATAATATACCACGGCGGTGAGATCTTCACCGGGGAAATAATCGCTTTTAACGTATTTTTTGAAATACGGCTCGAACGCATCCACTCCTTTGTTTTTGAGTTCGCTGTTGGGAATTACGTAAAAGTAAGTGGAAGAACCTATCTGGTAATACTTACCGTCGCTCTTCAACTGTTTTTCAACGGTTTCGTTATTGTAAGCGGCGTATTCGGAATCGTCTCCGCCGGCAAAGAACCCGTCGATCCCTTCATACACGGGGGCGGTGGCGTCAAGCTCCTTTTCAACCTGAAGTTCAGCATTTTTATAATAAAATCCTTCGTTACCGTTTTCTTTAACGTAGTAGTAACCCCAATACGCGCGGATCGTAACGTTGTCGGAATTGTCAAGGAATTTTATCGTTGCGGGGGCGGAATATACCTTCACGTTCTCGTCGGTAGTTTTTTCGCTGATATAATCGGTTGCGGTGGACGACACATCGATATCGCCGTAGGTTATGATTATCTTTTTTTGAATATCCTTACAGAACCCGTGATATACGGTGAAATCCGCGTCGTAATATTTATAGCCCCAAAGTTGCACGTAAGCGCCGCTCTGATACGACGCGAAAGTGAAATCGTCAACGTAATAAAATTCCGTGCCGACATTAAATTCGCCGTTGGTTATTAAGTAAAGGTCGTTTCCGTTAGTGGTTATTCCTTCTACGGTAACTTTGCCTTCCGCTTTAGAAGTTATTTCAAGTTTGCCCGCGGCGGTTGCCGCAGCGCCCGTGTTGGTTTCAACTTCAACGTCGGTATCCACTTCGGTCAAAGGCAGATAAAAATCGTATCTGGAAACTACTTTCTGACCTGCCGCGGTGAAATCGATCACGAGTTTATCGTTTTCTATCGAAACGAGATCGTTGCCCGTAGTAAAATAATCGCTTGCATTGAACGAAGGCGTTTCGGTGCCTTCGTCCCCGTCCGCAAAGGCGGTAAAGCCGAACGCGGCGGCGCCCGCAAGCAGCGAAATTACGAAAATCGCCACTAAAGTAATAAATCTTTTGCTTTTCATTTTTACTCCTTTTATTAAGACTGCGCGGAGTCTGTTACAAGAATCTATAATATTTTACATTATAATTTCCCAAATGTCAACAACTACTTACGCCTTTTGCCGTTTTTTTTGAAGTAATACGCAAAAACGGCGTATACGGTTACCCGCCCGTTAACTTTTCGGAGAAGAATCCCGTATTATATTGCAGAATATTTTCACTGCGGATAAACGAATGGATCTGTACTTCACGTTATTATCGTCCGCCGCGGTAAGTATCGACGCCCTCGTTGCGGGGGCGGCATTGGGCGCGCGGTGCGAGAGAAAAAATTTACAAACGGCGTTATTGGTGTTGGGTTCGGCGGTAGCCGCCCTGTGCGCGGCCGCTTATCTGCTTGCCCGAGGCGTAAACCCGTCTCTCCCCGCGTTTTGTGAAAAACTCGGCGGGCCGATGCTTATCGCAATAGCTTTTTCAGAGTGGATAAAAAAGGATAAAAACGCGCTTCCTTT
>JAGCZN010000139.1 GCA_017959995.1 Clostridia bacterium | reverse complement strand
GTTCACTTCCTGCCCGACGACACACGTTTTGCCGTTGATTTTAACGGCGCCTTCTTCTATAAGTTTATCGCTTCGGCGCCTGCTGGCAACGCCGCTGTCGGCAAGAAATTTATTTATTCTCATCTGTTATTATACATTCTCCAGTTTTTGATCGCGTCGGATAAACCGAATTTCTTTTCCACATCTAATATACTATATATATTTTGTGAAAAAATCAACTGATTTTCGAGGGTAATATCGATTCTTCCGATAATTTCGTCCTTTTTTAAGGGCGCTTTCAGCCCGTTTTCCGTAACTATCTTCGTTTCTACGGCGGATTTTTCGTCGTCTGTCAAGGGATACGAAAAGGATTCTTTTATATATCCCCTCGCTTTTTCCTTTCCTCCTACGTCCGATTCGAATGAAAAATTTTCACGATTAAGCAATTCGATCGTTTCGTACCGGGCAAAAGCCGCCTCGAAATTTCTTTCGCTAATCTCGTACATAGGTCCGCAATTAAGTACTACAGAAATAAGTTCCGTATTACCTTTTACCGCGGCGGAAGCAAGGCATCTTCCCGCTTTTTTGGTGTAACCCGTTTTTACGCCGATACAGGGTTCGTAACCGAACAGCAGTTTGTTTTTATTTTTAAGATACCTGCTTTCTCCGGTTGCGCTATCCGTAATGACTTTCGATCTCGACCCCGCTATTTTTCTGAAAGCGTTTAATTTCATACCGTACGCGGTAATATACGCCATATCGCGTGCGGTGGAATAATTTTCGCCGTCGTAAAGGCCGTGCGGATTGACGAAATTAGTGTTTTCGGCGCCTATTTCACGCGCTTTTTCGTTCATTTTACGCGCAAAAGAATCGATACTTCCGAATAACGTAACCGCAAGCGTTTCGGCGCAATCGTTACCGCTTCTAAGCATCAGACCGTACAGAAGATCTTCTACGGAAAGAACTTCGTTCGGTTTAAGATACACGCTGGATCCTTCTATGCCGCAACATTTTGCGGGAACGGTTATTTTCTTTTCAAGATCGCAATTTTCTATTACTACGATAGCCGTCATTATCTTCGTAAGGCTTGCGATATATCTTTTTTCGTCCGGATCTTTTTGGTATAGTACCCTGCCGCTTAACTTTTCTATTATTATTTCGCTGTCGTTCGTTTCGGCTTCTCCTTTTACCGCGGTGTTAAAAATCATAAGCGCCGCAACGGTAAGTAAAGACAGCGTAACCGATAAAATTTTTTTAATCATCGCCGCGTATCGAATTTATAAATGTTTCGCATGCGTTAAATATTTTGTCGTAAGCGTCGTTTTCAACGGAAATCAGCCTGAAGCCCTTTCCGTTATTCACTAAGAATCCCATCGGTTTAATTGATATTACCGAGCCGCTTCCGCCTGAAAACGGATAGTTTTCATCCTTTTTGAAAAGTTTTACTTCACCGTATTCCCCTCCGCCGGCTATAAGCGCGGTAGTTATTTTCGTAACCGGAATAATAACGCCCGTTTCGGTTTTCAACGGCGTTCCGATAACCGAGTTTACGTCTATAAACCCGTTCAGTTCCTTTACGGCGTTTTTAACAAGTTCTTCGATTTTATTACTGCTTTCTCTTTCCATTGATCATTTTCTCCAATACTATTTTTATAAGAAAAATCGTTATAATTACAACGTTAACGAGTGCGGTTATATTAACGTACAGTCTGAAAACGTCCTCTCCTTCGTAAATTTCCGTTCCGCAAAACGCTTTTAGAGCGGAATTATTGTTTTTCAGTACGGAAAGAACAATCGTTCCGATAATATTGCCGACGGCAGCGGCCATTACGTGCGGCACGGAAAGGTTTTTCAAGCCTAATTCCGTCAAAAAGGTAGCTTCAGTAAGGTTAAAACCGTAAAACAGTTTGAGATTCATTTTGTTTTTCAACAAGTTTTTATACGGATAAGCAACTGTTTTTTTTCCTATACGAATAACGGCTTGATCTTTTACGAACGATACGTTTCCCTTTATAATGCGTATTGCCGAATACAGATACGTACCGAAATACAGCTTTCCCCTTTCCTTATCGAAAAACGTGCGCGTGCATACGGATACGGGCATAAACATAAAAAGAAAAAATATTGCCAGAATAGCCTCCGCCGTCATATCCATAATATCTGCTTTAATCCGTAAATTATGCAAACAAATCAAAACGCCCGCAAAAAT
>JAGCZN010000138.1 GCA_017959995.1 Clostridia bacterium | reverse complement strand
CGGCAAAGTGTAGCCGAGGTAAACGCCTATATCTTCGTATATCCGCCTTGCGAGAGGATCTCCCTCCGCCATCATCTTCTGAACGACTTTGAGTTTTTCTGCGGGGCTCAATCCCTCTTCGAAGGTAAAGCCGCCGAGTTCGGCAAGTTTTATAACGCCGTCTTGCGAAAAATATTTAACGCCGCAGCCGTAATCGCCGCTCCACTCGTCCGCCATGGCGTTTTCGCTGAAATCCACGGGAACGAACGCGAGTTCGGAAAGCCAGCCGTTGAGCCCGCCCGAAGAGTTTATGTATCCCACCGCCTCGCTCGTACCCATGGCTATGCCGAGAACGCGGTTATCGTTTATGTCTATGGCTCCGGCAAGAGCGGTAACGTCGCCGTCGTTGGCTACTTCAACGGGTATGTTTTCGCCCATTTCGCGCGCAACGTCAATGTACATCGTTTTTACTTTCTTTTCGAAATCTTCATCGCTTACCTTCAGAAACAACGAAGCGACCATTATTTTGTTGTTTACGTAAACGCCCGCGCTGGATATGCCGATGGCGTCTACGCGCGGCATTTTCGAAGCCGCCGTTTTCATGGCGGTAAGAATTTCATTATAATGATAATCGGGGTTTGAATTTGTTTTCGGAAACCACACCACTTCTTCACTGTAAACTACTTTTCCGTCGATAACGGCGCTGACTTTACGGTCGCTTCCACCGGCGTCGAAACCTATGCGACATCCTTCGAGATGCCCGCCGACTGAAAGAGAGCCGCTTTTCGGAGCGGGGAAGTTGCCGTCGTCGCACCAAATCACTTCAAAGGGTTTTTCGTAAACCCTCTCCATAAATTTTTTATCGAAACTCCTCAAGCCGCCGTCGGTATAAGCTTCCTTTATATACTCATATACGTCGGCATTGCCGTTCAGGTAAATTTTATATCCGCCCACTATCCACAGCGCGGCCTTTATCATTCTTTCCGCCATTCTGCGGTTTTTATCCGCAAAGGATCTATCCTTGAACACGGGATATGAAAAAATATAGTTATAGCCGTCGTTTCTTTCAACGCAGATTTTCAGAACGTCGTGCGGGGCGCGTTTCGCGGCTTTTACGTAATTATCGAATTCCACCGCCATGGGCCTGAAATTTTTATCGAGTGCGGGTAAAAGTTTCATAATTTCACCTTCCGTTAAATTTTATCGAATAAATTATACCCCAAACGGCGCGTCCGCCGCAAGTTTTATACATATATAATAAGATTTACGATTTACATTATAGGACAAGTAAAAACGGCCTTCCCGGCCGAAAAAGCGCGGGAAAGCCGCAAAACGTCTTTTTATATCAGATCTTTTACGCTTCGGAAAACGTAGGTGGGAATTTCGTTGCCGGTGGCATTTTTTACTTCTTCAAACGTAACTTCCCCGCTTAAAACGCACACCGTATCTACGCCGGCGTTGTTGCCCGAAGCAATATCGGTGTAAAGCCTGTCGCCTATTGCCACGGTTTCTTCGGGCGTGAAGCCGAATTTGTTCATGGCGGAAAAAATTATGGCGGGTTCCGGCTTGCCTATGAATACCGGCCTTCTGCCCGTGGCCTTTTCTATACCGAAACACATCGAACCGCAATCGGGTACGTAACCGAATTCCACGGGGCACACCCAGTCCGGATTGGTGGCGTAATAAGGCACGTTGAATTGGGCGAGAATGCGACAGGTGTTGTAAATTTTTTCGCCCGTGATTTCGGGATCGTACCCCACGAGCACGGCGGACGCATTTTCCGTATATTCGCCGGTTACGTTAAGGCCGAGTTTTTTATATTCGTCTAAAAGCGACTTCGTTGCCTGCACGTAAATGAGAGAATTGCCGAATTTTTCTTTAAGCAACGCGAAGGCTACCTGCCCCGAAGTTAAAAAATGTTCGGAATCGATTTCCTTTATGCCGAGCCTGCGCATTTTCGCCACGTAATCTTTTACCGACCGCGAAGAGTTGTTGGTTATAAAAACGTACCTGCCGCCCTTTTCCGTAATGCCGCGGAGAAGTTCGGGCACGCCGTCGAACAGCGTTTCGCCGAGATAGACGGTTCCGTCCATATCGAAAAGATATAATTTTTTATCGTTTAACGCGTCTGCGTTTTTACCCGTATAGTCCTTCATTTTACCTGATTTCTTTTTTGTTTCGCGTTTTTTAATGCCGCCCGCCCCGTTGATACGGCGTATTTATCTGCCGTTTGCAACGGTTTTACGGTGTTTTACAGATTGACGAGTTCGTGATATAGCCCCTTCTTTTCTATAAGTTCTTCGTGCGTACCCTGTTCGGCTATGCCTTTATTGAATATGTATAATATTTTATCGGCTTTACGTATGGTGGAAAGCCTGTGCGCTACCATGAACGAAGTTCTGCCCTCTATTATTTTATCGAGAGATTTCTGTATTATCGCCTCGGTTTCGCTATCCACCGCGGACGTCGCCTCGTCGAAGATGAATATCTTCGGATCTTTAAGTATTATGCGCGCGAAACTTATAAGTTGTTTTTCGCCTGCGGAAAGGCCGTCGCCACGTTCGCCGATCTCGGTATAGTAACCTTCGGGTAGTTTCTCTATGAATTTATCGGCGTGAATCTTTTTAGCGGCGGCTATACATTCCTCGTCGGTAGCGCCGATTTTTCCGTAACGGATGTTTTCTATAATTTTGCCTTTGAACATAAACGGATCCTGCATAACTACGCCCACTTCGCTGCGAAGCGAATGAAGCGTCATATCGCGCACGTCGGTCCCGTCTATTTTAACGCTGCCTTCCTTCACGTCGTAAAACCGCGTAAGCATATTTATAACCGTGGTTTTGCCTGAACCCGTGGGCCCCACCAGGGCTATGCTGCTGCCCTCTTTTACGTGCAAACTGAAATGCTCCAAAACGTTCGTATCCGGCTCGTACCCGAACGTAACGTCTTCAAAATCAATTACTCCCTGCGGATTTTTCAGTTCAACGGCATTTTCCTTTTCGGTTATATCCGAAGGCGTATCGCGTATTTCCAGAACGAGTTCCATTTTCGAAGATACTTCCGCAAGTTGCTGAAGCACCATTGAAAGCGTATTGAACGGCTCGAAAACCATCGACATATAACTGAGAAAAGCGATGAGCGTGCCGGCGGTTACAAGGTCCGGCCGTTCGTTTATAAGATATATCGCCACCGCGTAAAGACACATACTTCCCACGTTCCAAAGCGTTTCGAAAGCGATAGTCATCAGTTCGCTTACTTTAACGTAGCCTATGTATTCGCGGCACACGTCGTTTTGAAGATCTTCGTAAATACCAGCGTTATAATCTTTTCTGTTGAAACTTTTTATCTCCTTCGCGCCCATTATGGATTCTACGAGAAAAGCGCTTCGGTTGGAAATTTTAGCCGTAAGTCTCCTCATTCTCTTGCGCGAAAAATGCCTTATAACTTCAAGCGACGCAAGCAGCGGTACGAGCGACGCAAGCACCACCAGCGTCAGTATCGGGTTAAGGAATAACATAAATACGAGAACGACGACTATCCTCATAATACATACGATGAAATTCACCAGCGTATTTGAAAAGAAAGTTGCCATCTGATCCACGTAGTTGGTGGTTCTTACCACTATCTTGCCAGCGGGGCGGCTGTCGAAAAAGTCGAAAGGCAGTTTCATAAGGTTGGAATAAACGTCTTCCCTTATATTGAAAATTATTTTCTGACCGGTACTCCCCGCGAAGTACTGCGCTATGAAGTTTACGCCTATATCCGCTATACCTATACCCACAAGCGCCGTAACGAGTTTCGCCATAAGAGAATAATCGGCGTTCGGTATTACCTTTTCGGTTACGGCCTTGATCACGAGCGGGGGCAGCAACGATATTACCACCGACGCGAGCATGGATATAACTACGAACGTCATGACCTTTCTGAAAGGATAGACGTACTTCATCATTTTGGCTATCTGTTTTATATTTATCTCCGGGCGGACGGTCTCGTCCTGATAATACGTATTTCTCGCCATATCAGCCTACCTCCCTCTCGCTTTGGATCCTATCTACTTCCGCAAACATTCCGCCCTTTGCAACCAGTTCGCCGTAAGTGCCCGTTTCGGCTATTTCGCCCTCGTGCATATAGATTATCACGTCGCAATCTTTTACGGAAGAAACTTTATGCGCCGAAATAATCATGGTTTTATCGGGGTATTTTTCCTTTATCGTTTCAAGAAGAGATTTTTCGGTGCTTCGGTCAAGCGCGGAAGTGGCGTCGTCAAGCACCAGAATAGGTGAATTTTTAACGAGAGCGCGCGCTACGGATATTCTCTGCCGCTGCCCGCCGGAAAGCCCTAATCCCCTCTCTCCTATTATCGTTTCGTAACCGCCGGGCATGGTTTTTATGAACCCGTGCGCCTTGGATATTTTAGCGGCGTTCTTAACGTCTTCAAAGGGCGCGTCCGGCACGGCGAAGGCAATGTTCGCGTCTATCGTGTCGGAAAACAGGAATACGTCCTGAAACACGAAAGAGAATTGGCGGCGTATTTCCTCTTTGTCATACTCCTCAATATTCCGCCCGCCTATCGTAACCTCGCCGGAAGTGGGCGTTATTATGGCGCCGAGAGTTTTTAGCAGCACGGATTTTCCGCTGCCCGTACTGCCCATTACTCCCAGTTTCGTTCCGTAAGGAATGTTGAGATTTACGTTTTTCAGCACGTAAGCCCCGTCTATCTCAACGGAAAGATTTTTTATCGCTATATCGAAATTGTCTATTCTCTCCACACGGTGCGTATCGGGTATTTCTTCGGCCGCCATGAACTTTACTACTCTTTCACCCGAAACGGCAAGTTGCTGAGTGGTGTAAAGATAATTGTTGAGGTTGGTTACTATGTTCATAAACGACACCACGTAACTTGTGCACGCGAGCAACTGACCTATCTTTATATCCCCTTTAATGGCAAAATACCCGCACGCGGCAACGCTTGCAACGTACGCAATCTGGCGGAGCGTGTTGAACACTACGTTGTATTTCGCCTGCACCGTTACCTGCTTTACCAACGCCTTTTCGGTGTTTACGTTACAATCGCGGAAACGCTTGGCCTCTCTCTCTTCGTTGGCGTAAGCTTTTATAAGGCGTATTCCGTTTACGCTCTCCTGCGCTACGAGATTCATTTCGGCGTTTCTGTCTCTTATATCGTTGGATACCTTTCTTGAAATTTTCACGTATTTCCCCAAAAAGAAAAGCAGAAACGGAACGAGCGCCGCAATTATTATAAGAAGTTCCGCCTTTATACTGAACAAAAAAACGCCTATTATCACAAGCATAAAAACCGAATCGATAATAAGCATCAGATATAACGTGTAAAGGTCTTTCAGCTGAACGGCGTCACTGTCGAGCGTGGTGAGAAGATCGCCCGTGTTGTATCCCGAAAGCGCCTTGTTGCTGAGTTTGAAAAGTTTGCCGTATTCGGCGTTGCGAATGGCGTTTTCAATGGGAAGAAAATTCTTGCGGAACCACACGTTTCTGAAATAGACCAGAAGCGTTCTCACTATAACCAGCCCCAAAACGATAACCGCAAGAGATAAAAAAAGACGAAAACTGCCGAGTTCCCCGAATTTGCCACCCGTCAGAAACGTCAGAAAACGGTTTACCGGAACTTCTTCGCCCGGTTTGTAATTAACTACTCCGTCAACGATTATCTGAGCGATCAAAGGCAATATCAATCCGATGAGAATGGCTATTTCGCCCATTATCTGACATATTACCGCTACGGGAATTCGCTTTTTGTAATAGCGGTATCCCCATTTGAAGAGGTTCATAACTCCTCCGCGCGGCCTTCGGCCGCAAAACTTTTAGGTTTGGTTATTGTAGCATAATAAAATTTATTTAGCAAGTGTATTTTACGGGTAAAAATAATTTTTTCAACTTTCGCAAGAATACTCTTTTTTTGCGCAAATTTTGTTGTGCAAAAATCGCTCCGCCAAAGAAAACGCAAAGGTCGCCGCGTACATTACGATCACGCTTATGGGAACGGCCCACATTCTTCCCCCGAAAGTGAAGCCGTAAAAATCCGGCCAACCACCGTTATCGCTACCCACGAAAACTACCATAATAACGTATATCACCGAATATAAAACCGTGGGTAAAAGCCCGTAAAACGCGTATTTGAACGAAATTTTTTCTCCCCGCTCAAAAAACAAAAAAGAAATCACCGCGAGTATCGGCGTTAAAAAATGAAGATAAAAATTACTCTGTTTGAAAAGGGAAAAATAACCGTTCCCCGAAAACGCCGCCACGGGACCGAGAAAAAAGACGACCGTCATAAACGTTACGGTAACCGAAACGCACGCGGAATATTTGACCGCAATTGCCCATTTTGGGAAAAAGTACCGGTCGCGCACTACGTTTTTGAAATTGAAAACGGCAATTATTACCGCCGAAACCGCCGCGTAAACGTTGGATAAATTCGTAAAATATCTCAAACACTTCCACCGCTTGAAATCAAAATATTCGTATTCCCAGATTATATCGTTACGGAAATAGCACGATATGGCGTAGATGGTGATAACAATAATTAAAACATTGATCGTAAACGAAATTAAATTAACCGTTCTGCGTTCTTTCATAACGCGTTTATTCTATCACGTTATACCGTTTCTGTCAATCAAAAGACGCGCAAAACAAGCATTATTGCAATAAAAACCGAATCCGTCAACGGTTTTCAATATAAATCCTTGCCTCGGAAATAAGAATCTCCCTGTCGTTGGGCTTTTCGCCCGATATTACGAGCGACAGAAGGTATTCAAGCGTTTCCCCAACTACTTTGCCGCGAACGCCAAGGGCGAGAACGTCCCCGCCGTTTACTTTAAGATCTTTAAGGCCGAAACACGCTTTTTTTTCAATCAGCGCATCGAGTATCTTTTCAATTTCCTCCGCCTCGGAAAGATTATCGGGCGGAGTGGTTTTTTTGGCAAAATTGTCCGCGCGCTTCAAGGCGAGAAGCTTGCGCAGCGTATCTTCCCCGAAACGGTTCAACGCGCGCAAAACGTATTTATCCTTCGGGGCGGGCGCGTCCTTCGGAACAACGGGAGCATCGTGATATTCTACGAGCGTAAGCACCTCGCCGATCAGCGATTTAGGATACTTAAGGCGCTTCATAACTTCTTCCGCTATATCCCTGCTCTTTTTGGGGTGCCCGTAAAAATGCCCGGCTCCGTCGTCGCCCATAAAAAAACAATGCGGCTTGCCTATATCGTGAAAGAACGCGGCAAGGCGCAATTCCAAAACCGCGGGAGAGGCGGCAACGGTCTTTATAAGGTGTGCGTAAACGTCGAAATCGTGATACGCGGTACGCTGCTTAAAATCAAAACAAACGGATATTTCGGGAATAAAAACGGCGATGACTTCTCTGAACGAAGCGAGGGCGCCCTCACACCCGCCGCCGAGCAGAATTTTATTGAATTCCTCTCGCACGCGCTCGACAGATACGCCAAGAAGCAGCCTTTTTCGCGCAAAAACGGCATTTTTCGTGTTTTCCTCAAGCGTAAACGACAACTCGGACGCAAAACGGACGGCGCGTAGGATACGAAGCGCGTCCTCGTCGAACCGCTCAAACGGATCGCCTATACAACGGATAATTCCGTTTTCGCAATCCCGCATTCCGCCGAAAATATCGGTAATCTTCTCCCCGTCGAAACAGATGGCGTTCACGGTAAAATCCCTGCGTTTAAGATCTTCTTCAAGCGAGCTGACGAACGCAACCTTTTTCGGGTGGCGATGGTCGGAATATTTTCCGTCCGAACGGTACGTGGTGATCTCGTGTACCTCTTTGCCGACGGCCACCGAAACGGTACCGTGTTTTATGCCTGCGGTAAAAACGCGGTAATCCGAAAAAAGCGCAAGAATCTCGTCGGGCGACGCAGACGTGGTAAAATCGTAATCGTTTACCGGAATTCCCAAAATAAAATTCCTTACCGCGCCCCCCACTACCTGCGCCTCGTACCCCGCCGAACGGAGCCTTGTGAGAATAAGCCTTGCGTTTTCGGATAAAACCATTTTTTTCACCGCTTTACGCTTCCAGAATGATAGTTACGGGGCCATCGTTATACTGTTCTATCTTCATATCGGCGCCGAAAACGCCGCGCTTTACCGTAACCCCGTAGGAAGCGAGTCGCTCACAAAAAAATTCGTACGTTTCGTTTGCCTTTTCCGGCTTTTCCGCAAAAGTAAAACCCGGTCTGTTCCCGTGCGACGTATCGGCCAGAAGGGTAAACTGCGAAACGCTTAATATCTCCAACCCCTTGTCGATAACGGATAAATTCATCTTACCCGCCTCGTCTTCGAATATGCGCATGTTAACTATTTTCTTCGCCATATATTCTGCTTTGTCGGGAGTATCGCCCACCGCCACCCCGAAATACACCACAAGCCCGCCGGCGATTTCCGAAATTATAGCGCCGTTTACGGTAAGTTTTGTGTGTTTTACGCGTTGAATCACTGCCTTCATATGTTCTCCTTAAGTATAAGCGCCATGCCGTAAGGTGCGGAAAATTCCCTGCCCGTTCTGCCCGTTAAAAGATCCGTTACTTCGTTCGTAAACGTAAATACGGGCGTTGACGGACCGAGATTTACCGCCACGTATATTCTTTCGCCCTCTCCTTCCCTTAAAAATCCGAACGCGCGCTTTGCCCTGTAAAAAATTTTCGTTCCGCCTTTTTTGAAAACCGGATTTTCACGGCGAACGGCTCCGAGTTTGGCGTAATACTCCGTAAGAAAAGAAGTTTTATTCCAATCCATACAGCCGCGGTTGAACGGATCGGCCCAACCGGTCGCGCCAGTCTCGTCGCCGTAATACAGGGTGGGCACGCCGTACAGGGTGTATTCGAGCGCGGCGGCGATTTTAAGAAGGCTTTCCCCTCTGGCGTATTCTTCGGCGGTAAGTTCGTCCGCCGCCTGCTCCGCGCGTGAAGCCGGCATCCGTTTGCCGCTTAAAACGTTAAGTATGCGCGGCGTGTCGTGCGTGCCGAGAATATTCATAATACAGTTCAGCGCCTGCGCGGGATAACGGTCTATCTGTCCGTTTATTACGGATACGATCTCGTCCGTCGTTTCCGTTAAAAGAAAATTTATCACGGCGTTTTTCAAGGGGTAATTCATAGCGGAATCCAGTTCTTCGCCGCAGAAATATTCGCGCCGAACGCCGTACGAGATCTTATCGGTAACGTTTTCCCACACCTCTCCCCCGATAAACGCTTCCGTGCCGTGTTTTTTTACGGCCTTCCGTATATTCCTTACGAACGGGGCGGGAAGTTCGTCGGCCACGTCAAGCCGCCAGCCTTTGGCGCCCATTTTAAGATAGTGATCCAAAACGCCGTTTTCCCCGCATATAAACTCGTTGAAAGAAGGCGACGCCTCATTCGTTTCGGGCAGAATATCCACCCCCCACCAACTTTCGTACCCGTCGGGAAAAGAGTTGAAAAAGTACCAATCCGAATACGGCGAATCCTTTGAATTGTACGCGCCCGTAGAATCGTAGTTTTTATATTTGTTGAAATAAACGCTGTCGTCGCCGGTGTGGTTGAACACCCCGTCCAAAATTACGCCCATACCGAGTTTTTTCGCTTCCGAAAACAGTTCCGCAAGGTCGCTTTCAGTGCCGAGAAGCCCGTCCGGCTTCATATAATCGCCCGTGTCGTAACGATGGTTGGAGCGCGCCTCGAACACGGGATTGAGATATATAGCCGTAACGCCGAGGTATCCGAGATAATCAAGGCGGGAGATTATTCCGCGGAAATTGCCGCCGAAAAAATCGTCGTTCAGCACTTTTCCGTTCACGGGCAGATAGCCGGGCGCGCCGCCCCAATCGGAGCGGAGATTCTGGCACGGACGGGGCAGGGTGTTTCCCTCCCGGGAAAATCTGTCCGGAAAAATCTGATAGATAACGCCGCCTTTTATCCATTCCGGCGTGGAAAAATCCTCTTTGAAAACGGTAAGCGAATATTCGCCGCCGTCTGTTTCGGCAGAGGAAAAATTTTCCGCAGCGTATCCGCCACGCGGCATTCCGAAAATCACGCCCGACGCCGAAAAACGGTAAAAATACAGCCCCGTATCTACGGGCAAAAACTCCATATCAAAGCGATTCTCCGCCTTTATCGCGGAAAAACCGCAATATTCCCCGCCGTCCTTTCTTATGAGAAGCGTAATTTCCGAAGCGTCGGAAAAAACCGTAAAGCGGACCGTTTTATTTACCGAAATCCCGCCGACGGGACTTTTGAAACCCTCTGAAACGGGGTTGAATTCAACGTACATTATCTTGTGTTTTTAAGATTCCATATTTTTTCGGCGTATTCCGCAATCGCCCTGTCCGCGGAAAATCTGCCGCTGTTCGCAACGTTGATAAGGCTCATTTTCTGCCACTGCAAAGTGTTTTTATAAACTTCTTCCGCGCGGGAGTGTATATCCTGATAAGCGCCGAAATCCGCCATGCACATATACGGATCGGCAACGGGCGACGCGGTTAAAAGGTAGTTGGCAAGATTTTCGAAACTCTCTCCGTTAAAGCCTTTTTTAAGCGCTTCGATAACGCGCTGCAACCTGACGTTGTTGTTATAGCAGGCGGTGGAATTATAGCCGTTCTGCCAAAGGTCGTCCACCTCTTTCGCGGTAAGCCCGAATATGAAAATGTTTTCGTCTCCTACGGCCTCGCGCATTTCAACGTTAGCGCCGTCAAGCGTGCCTACGGTAAGCGCGCCGTTTATCATAAACTTCATATTGCCCGTGCCCGACGCTTCCTTGCCCGCCGTGGAGATCTGCTCGCTTATTTCGGTTGCGGGCATAAGTTTTTCCGCCATGGTAACGCCGTAGTCTTCAAGGTAAATAACGTTGAGTTTTTCGCGTAATACGGGGTTTTTCTTAACGTCTTCGGCAATAAAGCAGATAAGTTTTATTATCTCTTTCGCCATAAAATAGCCGGGCGCCGCCTTCGCCGCGAATATAAAGGTTTTGGGCTGAACGGCAAGCGAGGGATCGTCCTTCAGTTCCGTATACCGCGAAATTATATTCATTGCGTTAAGAAGCTGGCGCTTGTATTCGTGAAGGCGTTTGGCGTGAACGTCAAACAGCGTATCGGGATCTATCCTGTCTCCCGTGCGGCGGAAAACGTAATCGGAAAACTGCCTTTTCTTCACCGCCTTTATTTCGGCCATTTGCTTAAGCACGCTTTCGTCCGACGCGAACGCGGCAAACGCGGAAAGTTCGGAAGCGTCCTTTTTGAACCCTTCGCCTATGCACGAAGCGATAAGCCCGGTAAGTTCCGGATTTGACTGACATAGCCATCTTCTGTACGCTATGCCGTTGGTCACGTTCGTGAATTTATCGGGCGTAACCGAGTAAAAATCCTTGAATATACTGTTTTTAATAATATCACTGTGAAGGGCGGAAACGCCGTTCACCTTGTGTGAACCTATTACCGAAAGGTTTGCCATGCGTATCTGCCCGTGCGACATTATGCTCATACGCTCGATTTTATTCCAGTCGCCGGGGAATCTGTTCCACATTTCCTCGCAGTAACGGCGGTTGATCTCTTTGATTATGGAATAAATTCTCGGCAGACGGCGTTCGATCAGATCCTCGTTCCACTTTTCAAGCGCCTCGCTCATCACCGTGTGGTTCGTATAGGCGATCGTGCGCGTAACGATATCCCACGCGTGGTCCCAAGGGTAACCGTGCTCGTCTATAAGAAGCCGCATAAGTTCCGGCACCGCGAGCGCGGGATGCGTATCGTTTATGTGAATGGCGGCTTTATCGGGCAGGCTGTCAAGACTGCCGTATCTTTTCAGATGCTCCGCGATTATGTTCTGAAGCGACGCCGAAACGAGAAAATACTGTTGTTTGAGCCTTAGCGATTTGCCTTCGAAATGGTTGTCGGACGGATAGAGCACTTTTGAAATAAGTTCAGCCTCGTTGTCGGCCTGCATACTGCGCATATAGTCGCCCTGCGAAAACGAACGCATATCGAATTTCGTTCTGTTCTGCGCGCGCCAAAGCCTAAGTACCGACACCGCCTCGGAATCGTAACCCGAAATCATCATATCGTAAGGCATGGCCTCTATTTCCTGATAGTCGAAATATTCTACGCGCATACCGCCGTTTTCCCATACTTCTTTAACGTGTCCGTCGAACTTTACGGTAAAAACCTTATCCGCGCGCTGGGTAAGCCAAACTTCCCCGCCGGGAAGCCACACGTCGGGAAGTTCCATTTGCCAGCCCTCTACTATTTTCTGTTTGAAAAGGCCGTATTCGTAACGTATGGAAAACCCCGTTGCGGGATAATCCGACGAGGCGAGCGCATCCATAAAACACGCGGCAAGTCTGCCGAGGCCGCCGTTGCCGAGCCCCGCGTCCGGCTCCTGTTCGTAAAGTTCTTCAAGCGAACAACCGAAAGATCCGAGCGCGTCCGCAAGGCTTTTTTCTATGCCGAGGTTATAAACGTTGTTTTTAAGCGAACGGCCGAGAAGAAATTCCATACAAAGATAGTAAACTCTCTTGGCCTGTTTTTCCTTTACTACGTGGTGATACTTGTTTCTCTTTTCGAGAAGTAAGTCTCGCACGGCCATTACCGTGGCTTTATATAATTGTTCCCTGTCCGCCTCGTGCGAGGATACCCCGAAGTATCTTGAAAGTTTGCCTTCTATGAGATTTTTCGCCGCGTCCGCCGTGAAGTTTTTTAATTGGTACATCTATGCCGTTACCTCTTACAAAAATTTCGTTTTCCCCCGAAATCTTTTCCGTATAAATTTACGTATAAACGAATAAAAGCGTATCTGTGCGCGATTCGGGCCGTTTTTAAGTTAAAAGCCCGTCGTACAGAGCGGTGTAGCCTTCGGCAGACCTATCCCAGCCGAAATCCGCTTCCATCGCCTTTTTTACGTATTTTTTCCATTGGGCCGCGTTTTTATAATCCTCGGCGGAACGTTTGAGCGCAAACAGCATATCGTGCGCGTTGTAATTGGTAAAAACGTAACCGAAGCCCCCGTTATCCACGGGAATTATACTGTCGCCCAGCCCGCCGGTTTTTCTCACCACGGGTATCGTTCCGTAGCGGCAGGCTATCATCTGCGATAAACCGCAGGGCTCCTGTCTGGACGGCATAAGGAATATATCCGCGCCCGAATAAATTTTACTTGCCAGATCTTTGTTATAGGCGGCTATGAAACGCATTTTGCCCTTGTAACGCTCCGCGATATAGGCAAAGAAACTTTCGTAAACGGCGTCGCCCGTGCCGAGCACTATAAACTGAACGTCCTGCTGCAAAAATTCTTCAAGCACGCAATTTACCAGGTCGAATCCCTTGTGCGCAACGAGGCGCGAAACCATTGAAACCACCGGCGCGTCTTCCCGCAGGGGCAGGCCGAGCATAGTCTGAAGCTGTGCCTTGCATTCCGCCTTGCCCGCAGGATTGGATTTGCTGTAATTCGCGAATAATTTATCGTCGGTTCTGGGGTTGTAAAGGGCCTCGTCAATTCCGTTGAGTATGCCTTTGAGTTTATAGGAATTTCTGTTAATAACGCTCTCCAACCCGTACGCGAAGAAAGGATCGAGCATTTCGTTCGCGTAAGAAGGGCTTACCGTGGTAATAGCGTCGGAAACTTCCATCGCTCCTTTAACAAGGTTTATACAGCCGTCGAAATCAAGCATGGTGTGGCAGTATTCGGGAAGGCCGAAAAGATCCGCCATACACTCGTGCCCGAATTTCCCTTGATACTCCAGGTTGTGGATAGTGAAAACGGCCTTTATCTCGCGGTATTTACTCTTATTATTGTAAAGTGTTTTAAGATACAGCGCCGCAAGCGCGGTATGCCAATCGTTACAGTGAAGAATATGCGGGTAAAAATCGAGAAACGGCATAATTTCAAGCGCCGCTTTGGAAAGGAACGCGAAGCGCTCGCCGTCGTCGAACTCACCGTACAACTTATCCCTCATAAAGTAATATTCGTTATCGAGAAAATAGTAAATAACGCCGTCTTTCGCGTAGGAAAACACTCCGCAATACTGGTTGCGCCAGGAAAGCGGCACGTTCACGTTCCCCACGAAACGAAAATTTTTACGGAATTTTCCGTCTATCTTCGAATACAGCGGAAGCACAACGCGAACGTCGTATTCGCCCGTTTTCTGAAGCGCCGCGGGAAGCGAACCCGCAACGTCCGCAAGGCCGCCCGTTCCGCAGAACGGATTGCACTCCGACGCTACGAACATAACGCTTTTCTTTACTTTAACGGATTCGAGCATATTTATATACCTCCTGAATAACATTTAATAAATCGACCTACGTTTTCTTTCCCTTTTTCACACGTCAGCAGAAACGCCGCCGTTTACGATGAATGTTTTCCCAAACCCTTTGGGGAAAAAGTCGCTCGTCAGGCGAGGCGCGCGGCGTTTTCAGGCAGGGAGCGACCTTTTCGGTCGCAGGAATGTCTGACAAACGGCGCGGAACAAAGCATCACGAGATGAATTTTTTCTCAAACCTTTTGAGGAAAAAGTCGCTCAAATAACAAGGCTCGCTTTGGCGAAAGGACGAGATT
>JAGCZN010000137.1 GCA_017959995.1 Clostridia bacterium | reverse complement strand
TGCCCCCGGTCTTATTATAGATGATCCGTTCTTCCCGGGCGGCGGCGGTTCCTCTACGGTAGCAATTAAAAAATGGGCTTTCGCTTACAGCGGAATCGAAAGTTTCACTTTCCCCGAAACCAGCGCGGATAACGGAACCTACGAGATAGAATCGTATCTGTTCCAGGGTTGTGAAAACCTTGAAACCGTAAACATCTCAAGCGCGGTAACTAGTATCGACAGCGTGTTCGCAGGTTGCTATTCAATAGAATCGGTAACCATAGCGGCCGCCAACCAGAACTTCACCACGCAGATGGACGTTGGCGACAGCAGTCCCATAATTTACAATAAAACTTCAACCGGCGTTACCGCAATAAGATATTATTACGGTACGATGCCCGAAAATTACGTTATTCCCGCAGGAATCTCCGAAATAGGAGAAAGGGCTTTCGAACATCACGACGAAGTTAAAACTATAACTATTCCCGAAGGCGTTACCGTAATAGGCAAATACGCGTTCAGCGGATGCGCTAATCTTGAAAGCGTGATATTCGCCGGAACCAGCGCGCTGAACACGCTCGGCTCCAACGCGTTCGAAAACTGCGTAAGTCTTGAGAACGTAACTCTGCCCGGCACTATCACTGCTATACCCGAATATACTTTCCACGGTTGTACTTCCCTTAAATCCATATCTCTTGCGGATACCGTTACGTCTTTTGGCGGATACGCGTTTGCGGAGAGCGGGCTCGTTTCAATAGAAATACCCGCGCAGGTAACGAAGATAGGCGAATACAATTCGGCTGCCAAAGGATACGTATTCCGCAACTGTACGTCCCTTTCGAGAGTGACCTTCAGGGGCAACACGCAAGGCATAGGTTACGGCGCGTTCGAAGGCTGTACCGCGCTCACTAACTTATACTTGCCCGACAGTATTAACTGTCTTGCATCTTACGCGTTCAGAAACACCGGCGTAACTTCCGTTTCTCTGCCGACTAATATATCTATCGGCAACAGCGGTACCGCCGCAATAAGCAGCGCCGGCAGCGCGTCCGGCGTCTCGTCTTACGCGTTCAGCGGTTGCGTGAACCTCAAAGAAGTTACTTTCCGCGGCGATATACCGTATATTACGGGTAATACCTTTGACGGTTGTACTTCGCTCGATACGTTAAAGTTTACGCAGAGTAACGGCAGCGTTCTCACAAACGTACTGCCCGAAAGTCTCGCGGTTCTCGGCAATTACGCTTTAAGGGGCACCGCTATCGAAAGCATTGAGATGAACAACGTTCTGACCACTTTGGGATCTTACGTGTTTGCAAACTGCTCAAATCTTAAAAACGCGGTTCTGCCGTATTCGCTCGAAAAGACTTCCCAGTATATGTTCCAGAATTGCGTAAATCTCGAAAACGTAGGCTACTGCGATAGTAACGGATTGTTCGTACCCAATGCGCTTCCCGAA
Organism: Clostridia bacterium; assembly: GCA_017959995.1. Classification (GTDB taxonomy): domain Bacteria; phylum Bacillota; class Clostridia; order Christensenellales; family Borkfalkiaceae; genus RGIG3732. The sequence goes on along the minus strand of JAGCZN010000137.1, from coordinate 37,400 downwards.
GTTCTTGCCACCATCGAAGCGGGCACGTTCGAAAACTGCGCGAGCATAGAATATCTCTCCATACCTATGGGTATTCAGGCGATAGGGGCTTCGGCATTCAGCGGATGTATCAATTACAGGGCCGATAACGGCGTGTTCGAAGTACCCGCCAACATCAGCAAACTCAGCAACGATATGCTGAAAAACTGTAAAGCCATAGAGAAGATAGTTCTCCACCCCGGCGTAGTATCTCTTTCGGAAACGGTTTACGTGAACCAGACCACCAGAGAGCGTTACCATTCCGCCGGCGCAACCGCTTTAGTCGGAATGGATTCTCTCAAAGAATTAGTCATTCCCGAAGGTCTGCCGTACACGGTAGATTACAACGGAATAGTTTACGACGGAGCAAATCTTCTTATGGCTCTCCCCGCGGTAACCAAGGGCGAAGTAGAAATACCTTCCAACGTTACTTCCATAGCGCCTTACGCGTTCAACGGAAACGAGAACATAACGAAAGTTCATTTCAACGATAAAATCGAAAGAATCGGTTACTACGCGTTCCAGAACTGCGTAAATCTCGGCGGTGAGATCAATCTGCCCGAAACCGTATTCACGATCGACGAAAGCGCTTTCGAAAATACCGCGATAACCAAGTTCTATCTCAACAACTGCACGAACGATAATTACTCGAACATATCTAATATGTCGATACGCAGCAGCGCGTTTGCCGGCTGTAAAAACCTTGAAGAAGTTGTTGTTTACGCGGGTACGAGGGCTAAACGCTTATACTTGTATTCCTCTACGTTTGCAAATTCCGGAATAAAGAGTATCTACTTCCCGGCAACCAACTTCATATCCGCAGAGTTCAACATAACAACCGCTTGGTCTAACCAATACGGGTATTGGGCAAAAATAATTCCCGCAAGCTTCTGCGCGGGATGTACCGATCTTGAAACCGTTACTATAGATGAAGGAATACTCAGAATTCAAAGCAGTACGTTCGCGGGCTGCACGGGTATCGAAAAGATAATTATACCTGCTTCTATGGTTGTGATCGATGCTAACGCATTCTCCGGCTGGACGGAAAATCAGACGATTTACTTCAGAGCGAGCGAGGCTGACGCCCCCGCCGGCGATTGGGTAAACGACACCACCTGCAAAGCCAATATCGTTTACGGCTACACGGGTGACTGATTTCCGGCATTAAACTGAATTTCGTCGGGTAAACCGACAGAGCAAAAATCTCCCCTTCCGTATTATCGCGGAAGGGGAGATTTGTTTTTACGTGAATTTGTCGGGCGGTTTTGTTACTTGTAAATGTTTTTTTATGCAAAATATTACTCTTTTATACATAATATAAAAAAATTATTCACAAATTTTGCATTTATATGCTTAAAATGCTTGACCTTTGCGCTCGATGCGTGTATAATTACCTTATATAAAAAAAAGGAGACGAAAAAAATGAACAAAACCAAAAAATTCTTAAACACCATTGCGCTGCTTACGGTTACGATCTTAATTTTCGCGTTTGCCGTTTCATGCGAAAACATCGGGTTGACGCCGAAAGAACCGGAAACCGACGAACCGTCGTCGTCGCCGCTTGCCTTTGATTATGCGGACGAATGCTATGAAAAAATAAAATATATAGATAACGTTTTAAGAGACCGCGATTGTTATAGCGGCGCAAACTATAAACTTGCCGAAAAATGGATATTGTGGAACCTTTACGAAGCCGGTTATACTACTGAAGAAGCGTACACGCAACCGTTCAGCACTCAGGGGTATTTCGTCGAAGCAAATCTCGCAACGTCGCTTTCCGCCGTACAATCTTACGAAATAGCCGACGAAAACCATTATAAACGAAACGGCAGAAGGTACACCGTCGATGACGAAGGCACGTACGTAAAAGTTGACGTAACGTTCAACAATATAGTTGCCGTAAAAAAGGGGATAAGCGACGAGCAAATAATAGTCGGCGCCCATTTCGACGGTACCGGTACGGGCGATAACGGCTCCGGCGTTGCGCTTAATCTCACAACGGCGCAACATATATACAACGTAGAAACGTATTATACGATCGTGTTCGTATTTTTCAACGCGGAAGAAATAGGCTGCTACGGATCAACCGCTTTTGCCAACGCGTTGACCGACGAAGAAGTTGCCAAAACGAAGTATATGATCAATATGGATTCTCTCGTATGCGGCGATTACTGCAACCTTTACGGCGGCGTGCAGGACGATGAAACCCAAACCGTAAACGAAACCGAAGCGTACGATAACGCCGTTAAAGTGGCGGAAACACTCGGCATCAGTTTCAGAACTAACCCGTGGACGTATGAAAATCCCGCGCCGGGCTACGATACCCCCGATTACGCTTCTCCTTCCACCGGCGATTGGAGCGACCATAAAGGTTTCAAAGACCGCGGTATCAAATATTTGTATTTCGAGGCAACGAATTGGGAAATTCCCGGACCGTATAACGAATACGACGGTTACGGCGAAACTTATCTTATAGGAATGCTGATGAACACGCCGAACGATTATCTCGAATATATCGAGAAATATTTTCCGGGCAGAATACAGTCGCACCTGAAAAAGTTTTCCGCGCTTCTCAACGCGCTGCTGCTTCAGTCTGAACTCGATTTCTGATATTCCGCCTTTACCGTACAACGCGAAAAAAACGGCCGTAATTTTAACGGTCGTTTTTTTGATAAACGGTTTTGTTGCGCATATGTCCAGCAGAGGCAAAAAATGCGGTTAATGCGTGAAAAAGGCGACTTTTTGCGTTTTTGCTATGGAATCAATACCCCAGTTTCCGCGATATGCGGTTAGCTATTTCCGCAACCGTTTCTATGTGTTTCGGTATTTTTTGGGGCGAAACTCTGTTGGTCGGGCCGGAAATCCCTATGGAAGCTACCACGTTTCCGTTGAAATCGTAAATGTTGGTGGCAATACATTTCATGCCGATAGTCATTTCCTCGTTGTCCAAGGCGTAATTTCTTTCTTTGTTGAGTTTGGATTCTTCTATTATTTCGTCGGCGTCGGTCATGGTGTTGGGCGTGTGTTTTTTCAACTTTTCCAAACCGAGAAGCCTGCGTTGTTCGGATTCGGGCAGGGAATAGAGAAGGGCCTTTCCGTGCGCGGTGCAGTTCAATTCTTCCACGTCGCCTATCTGAAGGATCACGCCTAAATGGTGCGGACTGTTACAGCAGTCTATAAGGATAACTTTGTCGTCCTTCAGAATACTCAAACCCGCCGCTTCGCCCGTTAATTTCGAAAGCGTTTCCAAAAACGGGCGCGCAATTATTCTTATATCGTAATCGTCAAGCACTTTTTCCCTGAATTTACAAAGCTTCAGGCCGAGAGTGTATTTGCCGTTTTCGGCAATCTGCTCAACGTAACCGAATTCTTCAAGTGTAATTAACAGGCGGTAGGCGCTGCTTTTGTTTACGCCTAAAAGTTTGCTCAACTCCGTTACGCCGATTTTACCTTGTTCGTGGATTATGTCCAGTATCTTCAATCCACGGGCAAGCGAATTTATGGTCTGCACGTTTTTTTCCATTAAATTTACCTTCCGGGCACGATTTATTGTATCATATCATACCCACGGGTATTTGTCAAACTAAAAAAAGCGGCGATAAATCGGTAAAGAAAAATTATTTTCAAAAAAGGTATTGACAAAATTGAGAATGTGTGGTATAATTGAGAAAAAGAAACGCGTTGCACAATAAGCAACAAAAGGGTATTACGTGACGGAAGGTCGCATAATATCCGTTTACCGTTTGAATTTTATATAATTAAGGTACCGAAGTGAACAAAAAACTCAGAATAGGTATAATAGGCGCGGGATGCAGGGGATACGCCCTTGTAAAAACGGTATGTTCCGTTCCCGCGGCGGAAATAGTAGCCATAGCGGACACGTATGAAGATAAAGCGCTTGCCGCGGCGAAAGAGGCGAAGGAACTTGGCGGAAGTACTCCTTCGGTGTTTACCGATTACAATAAGGTGTTGGATCTGGCAGACGCCGTAATAGTATGTACCGCGTGGGAATTTCACGCGGAAATAGCGGCGGCGGCAATGCGCAAGGGAGTTATAGTCGGGCTGGACGTAGGCGGTGCTTACGGCCCGAACGACTGCTACGAACTAGTGAATACTTACGAGCGGACGAAAACGCCGTTTATGTTTCTTGAAAATTGCTGTTTCGATAAAAACGAACTTCTCGTTACCAATATGGTAAGGCACGGAATATTCGGTGAAATAGTACACTGTTCAGGGGCTTATTCGCACGACTTAAGGGAAGAGATCATCACGGGCTTCGAAAAAAGGCATTACCGGCTCAGGAATTATCTTTTCAGAAACTGTGAAAACTATCCCACCCACGAACTCGGCCCGATAGCGAAAATTCTGAATATCAACAGGGGCAACCGCATTACGAAACTCGTTTCTGTTGCGTCCAAGGCGGCGGGGATGAAGGCGTACGCAAAAGAGAAAAACGTAATGACGGACGTCGATTTTAAGCAGGGGGATATCGTGAACACGATAATAACCTGCGCGGGCGGTGAAACCGTGGAACTCAAACTCGATACCACGCTTCCTTCTTTTTACGACAGGGCGCTTACCGTACGCGGAACGAAAGGCCTTTACAGCCAGACGCTGAACGGCGTTTATATAGATAAGGTGCATCCTGAAAACGTAGGGCAGTACCCCGTGTATTCGCAAATTCTAATAAACAACGCAAGCGAATATGAAAAGGACTACCTTCCCGACGTATGGAAGAACATAACCAAAGAACAACTCGATGCGGGGCACGGCGGAATGGACGCCGTTATGATGGAAATTTTCGTGAAAAAGGCGCTTTCCGGTGAAAAAATGCCTATCGACGTTTACGACGCCGCCACCTGGATGTCGGTAGCGTATCTTTCCGAACAGTCCGTTTTAACGGGCGGTCAACCGCAAACGATACCCGATTTCACGGGCGGCAGATGGCTTTTGAGAAAACCCGAAGACGTTATAGATTTCGGTTGAAATAAAAACGTTAAAATCTAAAAATATAAAAAGGAGAATGAAAATGAAAAAAACTTTCAGGAAACTTACGGGAATGTTGCTCGTAGCGGCTTTATGCTTAACGTGCGCGGTAGCTTGCGGACCGAACCCCGGCAGAACCCCGTCGAACGGCGATTACGAAGCCGGCATCACTCTCGATCCCAACATTTCCGCTAATTTGAAAATCGGCTTTTACGAAAATACCGACGTAAAGCAACACTTCGAAGAACTTGAAAAAGCCTTCCAGTTGAGATATCCGAACGTCAGTATATCGATAGCCAATTACGGCAGCGAAAGTTATTATATGGATCTTATGCAGGAATATAATACGAACAATATGCCCGACATAATCCAGACGAACGCTACGGAAAGTTTTCCGCTTATGGAGGCGGGGCTGCTGCTCGATATGGATAATTTCATACAGCTGGAAAACGAGAAATACGTTGAAAATAAGGCGAAGGATCCCGAATTTTTCCAGTTTGAAAATTTTGAAGACCAGTTTTACGAAAGCCTTTGGAAATTAGGCCAGAAAAACTACGACGGACATCAGTATTTCATTCCGAGAAGCGCCGACAGAATAGTGGTTTACTATAACAGGGAACAGTTTATTGCCGCCGGCGTGGATATGACTACCGTCAGAAACGGCTGGACGTGGGAAGACTTCCTCGCCGCCTGTGAAAAATTAAAGATCTATTATGCCGCCAACTACAGCGGAAAGCCGTTTATTTCCGGCCAGTGGCAATGGGAAGCCGTTTTGTTCCCCATGCTTGAATCCGCCGGCGGAAAGGTGTTCGACGCGAACGGAAACATAACCCTCAATTCGCCCGAAACGCTGAACGCCGTCAACCTTCTTAAAGATCTGGTGGTCAAAGGTTACACCAAGGAAAAAGATCCTAACTCCCTTGCGTTCGAAACGGGCACCGCGGCTATGCAATTCGCTTCGCTGTATCCCGATTACTACATCAAGAATCTCGGCGAAAATCTCGGTATAGTTACCTTCCCGCTTATCGGCAGGCAGAGCGGCGATACCGTTGATTACTCCAACGCAAAAATAGGCGCGGGCATAACCGGTTACGGTATATTCTCCGGGCTCACCGGCGAAAAGAGAGAGCTTGCCTGGCAGTTTCTGAGTTTCTCCCTTTCCAGGGAAGGTCAGGAATGCATGGCTAAAGGCGGCGTTACGCAACCTCCTATCAGAAAGGATATGCAGGACGGCAGCAACCTCTGGCGTCAGAATAAGGGCAACCTTAATCTCGACGCGTTCTTCTGGGGATCCGAACGCAATTACAGCACGAACTTCTTCATCGTACACGAACCTTCCAAACAGGTAGACCTTATGCAGGCGGTTATAAATATGTTCAACGAGCCCATCCGCGGATCGGGCAAAGATCCGCAGCAAGCGGTAAGCGATTGCGTAAACGTGCTTGACGGTATAATCAAATCCAACTGACGCGCTTCTTTCGCGCAGCAAAAAGACCTGCGAGGTTGACTGATGAAAATTTCAGACAAAACCGTTAATAAATTAAGAAAGAATATTGCCGGCTACACTTTTATGTTGCCGCTTATAATAGGCGTTTCGGTTTTTTCGTTCTGGCCTATCATAAGTTCGCTGATATATTCCTTCCATAAGTACGACGGTTTTATGACTTACGAATACATCGGGTTCAGGAATTACGTGGATCTGTTCAAACACGACATCGACGGACTGGGAAAAGTCCTTTCCAACACGTTTATTTTCGCGGCGGGATCGGTGATTTTAAGTTTGTCGCTGTCGTATCTTCTCGCGCTGTCGGTCAGCAAGCAAAGCAAGGGGGTATACGCGATAAGAGTATTATTCTATATCCCCTGCGTAATTCCCGGCGTGGTAATGGCTGCGATGTGGGCGGATCTTCTTGCCGAAAACGGGGCGTTCAATTCCATTTTTACAAGTTTAGGCTTGCCTAAATTCGCCTTTTTGGACTCGCCCGAAACGTCTATGATAACGCTGTTTATCACCGGTTTATGGGGGCTGGGCGGCGGAATGATACTGTGGCTTGCCGCTTTCAACAACATTCCGCGTACTATGTACGAAGCCGCCGAGATAGACGGGGCTAAAAGCTTCACGAAGTTCGTGAAAATCACAATTCCGATGACTACTCCCACCATATTTTACAATATGATCACGGGGGTTATCGGTTCGCTTCAGTATAACGGCACGCTTATGCTGGCACCGAACTCGGGCAGAGGCTACGAAAATTCCATATATTTTATATCGGTTAAAATTTATAGAGACGCGTTTATCAGAATGAAATTCGGCTACGCTTCGGCCGCCGCGTGGATTCTTTTCGTTATAATCGGCGTTCTCGTCATAATAATGTTCAGAACGAGTAAGTGGGTGTTTTATGGCGAAGAGTGATTTAGCGAATAAAACCGCACGTATTAGAACGGTCAAAAATATTCTGAGATGGTGTTTTTACGTCGTTGTAGCCGTATTTTTCTTCTTTCCGTTTTACTATATGCTGACGAGAAGTATAATGACGGCGCGTCAATCCGCGGAAAGACCCATCGTGCTCATACCTACGGATATCACGTTCGGTATGTGGCGGTCGATCTTTTCGGGAGAAGATTCCGGCAATTCTCTGCCGTACATAAAATTTCTTTTCAACACGATGAAGATCGTGGTGTTTAACATTATTTTCATTCCGCTGTCGGCGTCGTTCGTGGCGTTCGGCTTTGCAAAGTGTAAATTCGTAGGCAAAAACGTGCTTTTCGCAATAATGCTGTCTACCATACTGTTACCCGCCACGATAGTTCAGGTGCCGCTTTACGTTCTGTACGGCGACCTGCATCTTCTCAATACGTATTGGCCGCTTATGCTTCCGTGTGTATTCGGGGGCGGAGCAATGCGCATATTCCTGATACGCCAGTTTATGTTGGGTATCCCGAAGGAACTCGATGAGGCTGCCGAGATAGACGGAGCGGGGTATTTCAGAAGGTATCTGCAAATAACGCTTCCCAACTGTTTTGCCGTTCTCATCTTCATAATAGTGGAAGTTTTCGTGTCGAACTGGGGCGATTATTACGGCCCTATGATCTACATGAGTATTGCAAAAGAAGAGAAATATACGCTCGCCTACGCGGTATTTTTACGTTTTCAGAATTCCAACGGAATTCACGCCGAAGACGTGGGAATGCGCGCCGCCGTGGGAACGCTTATGTCGTTTCCGCCCCTGATACTGTTTTTCTGCTTCCAGCGGAATATGATCGAAGGCGTGGTCATGTCAGGGATAAAAGGATAAACAATCAATGAATAAGGAGGCAAATATGAATAAAACAAAAAATGCGATTGCCGGTTTTTTAACCTTCATGATCTCGTTTTTGTGCTTTTCCTGTTCGACGACCAGAAGTTACACGATTTACGTCCCGGGGGACGACGCGATCTCCCAATCGGGGCACAACGAAATCGTGGATTACGATGCTGATCCGTTCGGCCCGGAAGTTACTTACGTGGAAGGCGGCGTGGATATGCGCCCCGTAAATCTCAGCACGAATATCGAGTATACGTTTGAAAATCTCGTCGCTACCGACGTTTACGGAAGGGAAGTTCTTCCGCGCGGTAAAGCGGTAACGGACGAACACGGCAACGTTTTAAGAAGAGACGTGGGCATATTCTATTATCTGCTCAACGGTAACCACCCGAGTATCGAAACGGAAATTTACGATATATCGGTAATACTCAAAGAGCATCCGGAACTCGTTTTCGATAAATCGGCGGCGTCCAGCCGTATCAGTCCGCTCAACCAGCAGCATTGGTGGGGCGAACCTCTTTTCGATTATTACAGATCGTCGGATCCGTGGGTAATAAACAAGCACATGCAGATGATAATGGATATGGACCTTGATTTTCTCGGCTTCGATATAACCAACATCTTAGCGTACGTAAACGTTACCGACGTTATAGTAAAAACGCTTGTGTTCTATAAAGAACAAGGATTCAAAGTACCTAAACTGATGTGGGTGTGCAATACCGATTCTCACGAGAAGGTAGAAGAACTATACACCAGTTATTTCAACGAAGAAACGGCCGGTCCGAGAGGGTATTATTATCCCGATCTTTGGTATGCGCCCAACGGCAAGCCGTTGGTTTCGGTAAACAAAGGCGATTTTCTTAACGCTACGCCCGCGCAGATGGAAGCGTACAACTTTATCGACGCCGTTCCCACCCAGTGGCCGAACGATCCGCACGACGACGAAGCGTTCTCCTGGATGGAATTCGTATATCCGCAGTTGAGCCATAACGGACAGATGAACGTCAGCGTTATGCAGCACGCCAAAACCGTTGTTGCTAGCGACGAGGGCAGAAACTGGGGCAGAGGGTATTCCCACCCCGAAGGCGTTACCGAATACGGGCAGGGCAGAGGCACTTCTTCCCAAAGAAACAGGGTAAACGCGGGTACCAATTCGCTTGAAGCGGGCCGCGCGGGCTTAAACTTTTCAAGGCAGTGGGATACCGTTTATTCCACTCTCGGCACCGCCGATCCCGTAAACTGCGTGTTTATTACGCAGTTCAACGAATGGACCACGCCTAAATACAACGTAAACGGCGCGGTGAAGTATATCGACGAATACAGCGAAGAATAGTCCCGCGATATAGTACCTATGACAGGCGGCTACGGCGACAATCTTATTCTGCTCACAAGGGCTAAGGTTGACCGTTATAAATACGAAGTAGCCACCAGATACGTTATGCCGCAGAATACCGTTACGGGCATAAACGACGATAAGTGGAACGGCATCCGTTCGTTCGTGAATTACGTAAGCCCCGATTGGGCGATAGAGCGTGATTTTCTCCGTTACGGATCTTCCACCGAAAAGTATAAGAACAACACCTCGCGCAACAGGATCAAAACCGTTCAAGCCGCGCACGACGGAACCAATCTGTATATAAAAGTAACCACGGCCGAAAGTCTTACCAGGCGCGCCGCGGGCGATTATAACTATATGAACGTTTGGCTCGGCACGGGCGGCGCGGATAATTTCTGCGGTTTCAATTACGTTATCAACCGTAAACCCGGCGCAACCGGCAAAACCAGTTTAGAGCGCAGCAGGGGCGGGTTCTCGTGGGAATCGGTAGGCGAAGTCGATATAGAGTACTCTGACGACGCCATGTTCATAACGGTTCCTCTCGCCGCTATCGGCGCAAATGCCGACAGGATTTCCGTAAGGCTCAAAGCCTCGGATAACGTTATCGATCCGAACGATATAATGAACTTCTACGTAAACGGCAACAGCGCGCCTCTCGGCCGCTACGCCTACGCTTACGGAATTTGAAAAGGGTGGAAAATCGTATGAAAAAAACGGGTTATAAATTAAAAATAACGGTTCTTTTTGCGTTGATGTTCGCCCTGTCTTTAACGATAGGTCTTTCATCCGTAAACTTTACCGACGCTTACGCGGAAACGGATATGCGCGGGTGGAGAGTTTCTGCTCCGCTCTCGATAAACACTTACGATAAAACCGGCGTAATTATCGACGACGCGTTGACCGTGGACAATAACGGCATATCCGAAAACTATATCCGCGCCGAATACATTTATCCGTCGGATATGGAAAACGGTCTGGAATTTTCCTATATGCTTCCCGACGACGAAGGTTTGTCAATAGGCGAGGAAGTGTACGTTTTCGAAAATCCCCACGGTGCGGCTATAGTGGATAAAGGCGCGGTGATAAACGACGCGCGCTTCTATAACCACAGTTACGTTAAATTTACGGTAACGGATACCGAGGGAAACGGCTTTGAGGCGGTGTTTTATCACCAGTATGCCGACGATAACACCGATTATCCCAACCATATTTTCGTAAATCTTTATTACGTAGGGCCGTCCATAAGGGCCGATGCAAGCGGCAATAAAACTAACGGCAGACACTACGTTGAAACGGTGTTTTCCTACGCGCCGAATTTCGGCGTATGGCACACGCTTTCCTGCTTCAAGAACAAAGATTGGTACCTTATCTCGGCGGACGGAACGAATTTCGTTCCCGTGGAGCAGTACGGCGCGTTCGATTTAAGCAGCGCTACGGTCAAGGTAGAGGCAAAGTCGGTAGCCATGCCCGATATGCACATAGCGCTGAAAACTCCCGAAAGAACCTTTGAAAGAAGCGTTTACGACGAATGGATGACTCTCGGCGAAAGCATAGTGGAAAGGGAAAGCGACGGAACTTTACGTTTTGAAGTCGATGAGCGTAACGACCTGCTTCCCTGGACGGCGGCCTACACCGGCAATATGATGATGCGCGAACGCGTTGTCAGCACGAAAGGCTATTCGGTAGACGAGCCGATAGTGATAGAGTGCTGTCTTGACGGAAACGGCCCGCAGAACTATCTTGCGGTAAAACTCGGTCGTTCTCCGTTTGAAAAGCTCACGCCTTTAATGTACGAAAAAATGGGCACGGGCGCAATCGTAACCAAATCGCCGTTTGAGGACGAACTTGACCTTGCGTATTCCAATATAGGTTCTTGTATGTTCATAGGCAAACTTGCGGTTTCCGCCCGAATCGACGTGGAAAACGGACTCACCGATTATTACGTTGCGTGGAACGCGCAACCCAACAATCTCGAATCCTACGAAGGGCCTTCCAGTCTCGACAGGATAAGTTTCGTTATTAACGACAACGGAACCGACGTTTACTTCAACGATATTTACGTTTACACCTTTAAGAACATGAAGCGTTCGTTCTTTGCGTCAAGCGGATATATGGCGTATCCGTATTTCTGTTTTTCGGAAATTCCCCGCCAGCCCGATAAGAACAACGTTCTGCATATAAGAGGCGTAAACGCCCCGTACGACAGCGGCCTGCCCGTTAAAAAGTATAAACGTGCCGACGGAGATCTTGAGATCACTCTCGAAAATTACGGCGAAGATATCTCCCTGTTTTACGATAAGGATATGAAACAGGCCGTAGATCCCGCCGATTACTCTTACGCGTCGGGAATACTAACTATAAAACAGTCGTACTTTGCGGGCAAAAATTTCGGACTTAACGAACTTTTCGCAAAGAGCGTGAACGGCGCCCAATATTTACGTATAAGATATTTCCCGGACGATTACGTTGAAAACGTTCCCACGGTAGTAGCCTCCGAGAAGGACGATCTGGGCAATCCCACCGTGGTTTTCGACAGGAAAACGGTTACTTCTTACCAGATAGAAAACAGCGCGGTCAATTCCATTGAAACGGAAGACAACACTTTGGATCTGAGAATAAAACTTTCGCTTTACAACAACGATTTCGAATCGATTTACGGATGGGGCATAACCAATTCCGACTATATGTACAACGAAAGGCAGGGTTCGCTGCTTATCCGCAACAGTTTTCTTATGGGCCACGAAAACGGTATTTACAATCTCGTACTCGTAACGACCGATGAAGACGGTATTTCCCACGAAACGAAATTCAGCGTAAAAATAATAAACTACTCCGCGTTTGAAGTTACCGTTACCGAAACGGTTTCCGGCGGTTGCGGCGGCGCGGCGGAGGGGAATGCCGCTTTCGTAAGCGTTTTGGCGCTCTTTGCGCTCGCGGCGATAACGCTCAAAACTCGCAAGAGTAAAAATAATATATAATCAGGAGGAAAATTATGAACGCAACAAAAACAAGAACGAAGATCAACCTGCTTATTGCGGCGCTCGTCGCACTTATGGCGCTGTCTTTTGTAGCCGCAGGTACTATACGGCACGACAAGGCGTACGCCGCAACGGAATTGCAAACAATTTACCTTGGGTACTTACAGGATTCCGGATACAACATATTACAGTCATATGTACCCGGTACCGATCTCACCGATTGCGACTTTTCGGCTCTCGCTAACGCCAAACTGAAAAAACTCGGCACGGATATAGAATATAAACTCTCCGATTTAGGAGATGCCAATTTCCCGAATTGCCTTCAGCAGAATCAATATGCCAACGGCAATCACGGCATTAACTTTTTAATTCCGATAACGGAGACTATTCCGAACCTTTTCGGCTACACCCTTGAAATAACCGAAAGTATTCAGCTGTCTTCCGAATATACGCTTTTACCGTTTGAATTCAAAGTAGGGATATTGGAAGTCGCTAACGTATTTGCATGGAGCGGATCGCAGTCGTCTATGACCGTTCTCATGGATATCAATAATCCTAATTGGGACTATTTTGGATGGGACGCGAATGGGCCGACATTTGTGCTTACCGAAAGCCCGAACGTGCATCCTTATTTCACCGTAAACGGCATAAGATACAACAGCGCGGCGGGCGCTTACTACACGTTTGAAGAATACCCCGGGCTTAATTTGTATTTGCAACTTGCTGCTTTCGGCGGTCCCATACAAGGATATCCGAGTGAAACGGTAATTTGTCTGTTCTTCCTTTACGACATTGGCGGCTCAGGCGAAAAAAATATTCCCGAAGATACCGTTGCGGTCATTGACGGGCCGATATTCAACTATCTTGGCGAACCTTATTTGAAAGAAACCGTTACTTACCAAAAAGTTTCGAACGACTGGCATAAGGTAAGCGGCATAACTCTCACCGCTCCCGCTAAAACCGTTTATGCGCCGAACGAAGCGCTCGATACTACCGGCGCCAAAATAAATATAACCTATGCCGACGGTACTACCGCCAGAGCGATAGATTACGCCGACGCTTTAACCAATACGGAAATCGAAGGTTTTGACAGCAGCGTGCCCGGCGATTATACCGCGTACGTTAATTACCACGGCGTAAAACTCCCGTTCGATTATACGGTTGAAGCCCCGTTGGGAGATATATTTGCAAGTAACTTCGCTTATGCCGGAACGGCAACCGCTCACAACGTAAACATCAACCTGACAGCGGAAATAACCGCGGAACAGGCTGGAACTCTCGCGGCGGCGCTCACCGTTGCGGGCGACGGCAGAAGCGTTTCCGCCATAACGGGCGCAACCGTTTCCGTCAGCGGCACCGCTATTACGGTAAGCATACCCAAGAGCGAAATAGCCGATTTCTATGGAAAGGGCATAAAACTCGCCGAAGATTGCGAAATAGCCGAAGGTTCAACGGTCAAGCCTTTTGAACAGACTTTCGGCGGGTCCGTACTCAGTTTGACGAACGGTGTTTTATTCCCGAATTTCAGTGAAGGCACGTGGCAACTTTCGTTGATTTCTCTTGCCGGCAATCCTCTGAACGGAAACGTTGCCGATTTCTCGCTCATTGCCGACGCCGTTGAAATTATCGGCGGCGAACAACCGGTTTCGTTCTCTTCGGTAGAAGGCGCATATATCGAATATCCCGGCGACGGTTATTTGTGGTTCTGGGTTCCCGCTTCCGCTTATCCCTCGTTTGAAGGATACGGCTTACAACTTACCGAAAGCGCAACCCTTCCTTCGCTCGATAAACTTGCGCCTTTCAAATATCTGGTTTACGGCGGAAGCATTTATGCCGAAACGTATATTGAAAGCGTGGCGCGTCAGGGCAACGCAGGCATACGCTTTAATATTCATATCCCGGGTGGCGGATATACTACCGACTTAGGGGATTTCGGAACGGACGGAAGTTCTTTACACGCTAATCTTACGATAAACGGACAGAAAAATAGATTTACGTTCGTTGAATATCCCGGTATGACTATCTGGATTTCCGGTCAGGGCCTCGGCGCAGCGGCTTGGGGACTTGGCGACGGGGATACCTACTGCGTTATCGGTTTCAGTTATGAAGAACAGGTTTACGGCGAAGCCGGCGTTCGCAATTTTGTTGAAGGCACGCTCGTTACGCTTGGCAAAAACTATAGTATCAACGGATATATGCTCGACAGAGATTATACGTATCAATTGGTAAATGACGGCGGCGTTCTCACGTGGAAAGAAGTTTCTTCCGTTACCGTTACCGCTCCCGTAAAGACCAATTATCTCGTATCCGAAACGCTCGATACCACGGGTATTAAAGTAACCGTAAATTATATCGACTCAACTTCCAACGTTTACGATTACGGCAATTATTTCTCCATAGAAGGTTTCGATAACATCAACGCGGGCGAAGATAAAACCGCTTACGTAAATTACCGCGGCGTTAAACTTCCGTTCAACTACACGGTAGAGCGCGTTGCCGGCGAAATAAACGCGGTTTCCTTGTCTTATACTTCCGACGCTTACAATCACTACGTAACCGTCGGTCTTAACGACGAACTTCCCGCTATCGATTATTCCGCGCTTGCCTCTTACGTTAAAATAGGCGAAACACCCGTTTCCGATATCGAAGGCGCAACTCTCTCTTACGAGAACGAAGCGTTCGTCATAACCATTTCCAAAACTTCGTATGCGTTTACGGGTTCGTTCGCGGTTTCCGTGGCGGAAGATTACGAACTTCTCGAGGGTACCACGCTGAAAGCGTTCGAATACACTTACGAAACTTCCGTTATGAGCGTTGCTCCCGGCGGGTTCTTCCCGAATTTCCAGGATGGGGGCTATCATATTGCTCTTATCGGTATATCCGGCGATCCCGTAAAGAGCGGATATAGCGATTTCTCGGCTCTCGCCGATGCGATTAAGATCGTTTCCGGCAACGAAAGCGTTTCCGTATCCGCTAAAGGCGGCTATATAAATTACAGTTTCGATCCTTCGTTGGGGCATTATCTCTGGATATATATTCCCGTAACGGATTATCCTTCGTTCGACGGTTGCTATATAACCCTCGGCGAAAACGTGCTTACTCCTTCGCTTGATTTGCTTCCGGCATTCAACTTCGTCGTTTACGGAAGTTCCATATTAACCGAAACCCATATAGCGGAAACGGTATTACATCCTGCCACACAGGACGTTCTTACCGCAAACATCCGTTTCGGTATCTATATGCCCGGCCACGGGAACGACGCGCTTTTCGACCTCGGTGTTGACGGACATTCTCTCCATGATAACCTTACGATAAACGGCCAGAAAACCAGATTTACGTTTGCGGAATATCCCGGAATAGTATTCTGGCTCGGCTCTCAATCTCTCGGTTCAGTACCCCACGGCGGAGAGCAGGACGTTATATGGGTGCTTCTGTTCCTCTACGGCGCTAACGGAGAAGGTCCCAGAAACTTCCCCGAAGGCACGATCATAACGTTGGGCAAAAACTTCGTTTTGAACGGATTTGTTCTCGACAGAGATTACACCTACCAGTTGGTAACCGAAAACGGCGTTCCCGCCTGGAAAGAAGTAACTTCCGTTACGCTCACCGATTCCGCCATACCTTTCTACGCGGTAGGCGAGGAATTAGACGTGCACGACGTAAAAGTTAACGTTGCTTACGCAGACGGCACCACGAAAACGTACGATCCGTCTTACGACGCTTCCGTTTCGTTATCCGGCTTTGACAGCACGGCTGTAGGAGAGGGCACCGTAACCTTCAATTACCACGGCTACAACTTCTCGTTCGATTACAGCGTAAAAGAGATCACGGGTTACACCGTAGTTTCCGAACCCGCGAAAACCACCTATAAAGTGGGCGAAATAATAAACCTTAACGGTATGGCGGTAAATATTGACTTCGGCGACGATTACCGCGCCGTAAACTTCGGTTCGGGCGAACTTCCCGCCGGCTTCACGGTAACGGGGTTTGACTCTTCCGAACCAAACGCCGCGCTTGAACTTTCCGTATGTCATAACGGAGAACCGATCGCAACCTTTACCGTTCAGATACTTGCGCCTATCGTTGAAAGCATCACCGTTACCGCTCCCGTTAAAACGAGCTACTATATCGGCGACGAACTCGTTTTGACCGGCGGACATCTCGTTGCTTATTACGATACGGGTATATACGGCGATGAAATCGCGCTCGATGCCGAAGGCGTTACCGTAACCGGTTTCAACAGCGCCGCTGCCGGCACCGTAACCGTTACCGTAACTTACGAAGGCGTTTCCGACACGTTTGAAGTTACCGTAAACGCAATAACCATAACGTACGTAAGCGGTACCGCTCCCGTTTCCGCGGTTTACAATAAAGGCGAAGACAACCTCGTTATAGAGGGCGGATACTTCACCGTTTACTACAATAACGGAAGCAGCGAAACGTTTGACTTTACCGATGAACACGTTACTTTTGAATTCGACAGATCCGTTGACGCCGAAATAGTTGAAATAACTGCGTTCTACGGAAATTATTCCTGCGTATTCACGGCTGACGTTGAAATTGAAGAAATCGCAGACGAAATCGGTTGCTTTTCAGGCATAGCTACGTCTGTACCCGCATTCCTGTTCGTTCTCGCGGCGGCGGCGATCGGCGTAGCCAAAAAATCCGAAAAAAGATAATTTGAGGAAAAATCAATGAAAAAAATCAATGTATTCAGGTATTTGCTTCTGGCGTTTACCTTTACGTTAGTCGTTTCGGTCGGCGTGGCTTTAACGCCGACCGCGATAACCGCGCACGCGGCCTCCGTTGCGGCTACCGAAATGGGAGACCACGAGAACGGTATAGGGAAAATAATATTCGGTACTTGGTCTAATTATTCGTCCACTTCAGGTAATCCGGTGGGGTATTCCCAGCAGCTTGAAGAAAACCCGCAGATGGCTTCTTATCTGCTTTTGGACGGAATGACTTTTTACGAATACGAACGGGCAAATCCTAACGTAAACCTTTCCGTAAACCGCTTCCTTAACGGTTTTTACATCATGTGTTTAAGCGGCATTTTGCCCGAATTTACCACGTTTACGGTAAAGGCGGGGTGTCCGTTACCGTATTCGGGAGACCTTGCGAATATTACTTTCAGCGGTGACACCGTAGATAAGGATTACAGTATCGTATGGTCGGACGGTTCCTGGAGCGTGCCTTCTTCCTCATTGGTAATTGCAGGTTTCAGCTCTCTGTCGGAACCCGTGACAAACGGCGGCTATACCGACGTGAGTTTCGATATTCCGTTCAACAATCAGATAATCAGCGAGCCCACCGCCAATCTTACGGGAACGGCCAATAACAACGCCAGAAACAAAATATATTTTGATGGCGTAAAACTCTCGCAATTATCTAGCGAAACGCCCGCTGCGGGCAGCGTGTCCGTTCCGAAAATCGGCGCCAGCGGAAGATTTTTAACCATTACGTTCAGAATGACCAGCGGCAGTTTCGATATTTCCGCCATAGAGCGTAAAGCCTTCAAAATCGAATCCGGTCTTCGTCTTCCCAACTACTCGGGCGGGTTATTCAATGCTACCGGCGTTTATAACGGAAACGACGTTATCCGTTATTATATCAACGAAGCGAATTGCTGGATAAGATCTTCGGTTCAGAAAGCGCAGATAGATTTCAACGATGAAAACCAGCTCTATCTCTCCGATGATCCGAACAACCTGAAGTTGAGTTTCGACGGAATGCTTTACAGTTTCCCGATAATTTTCGCGGGTGAAGATTCCGTGCTTCCTCTCGGCAGCGAACCGCAGATAAAGTACAATCAGCATTATACGCAGCTTTACGGCGTAACGCTTGCTTCCGGCAGCAGAACGCAGGAATCCATCGATCAGGCTATAGGCGGCGGATATTATATGTCCTTGCTTGAAAACATAAAGGCAAACGGCGTTAAATTATCGGATCCCGCCTATTTCGGAACCAACAACATACGCGTGGATTATTACGGAAATTACATTCTGATAAGCACGGTTACCATACCGGCACTCAATTACAACGGCGCTACGGTTACGTTCACGCTCGACGGCGGATTGTTCTTCCCGTCGGGTAAAAACATGAACGGGCGTACTATAAATATCATATTCAATCCCGGGCAGTCCGCGGTTACCGATATTGTGGTTGACGCCGTTACCGCCGAAAACGGGCACGCTACCGTTGAGGAGAGTAAGGCCGACCCGCAGGAGATCGCCGTAAATCAGGTATTAAAGATAAACGCGTCAACCGTTCCTTTCGACGCCGCGATAAAATATCTTATTTACGAAGTGGTTGAAGAGTCTGAAAGCGACGTTGTTAAGATTACCAAAAAAGGCGTTTTGACCGCGAAAAAGGTGGGCAGCGCCACGGTAAAGATAAGCGCGCTCGGCGGCGAAGGGCCCGATTCGGTAACGTACGTAACTTACAATATAGTCGAAATCGCTTTGAATCGCATAGCGTTGGAAAAAGAGTCCGAAACTTTATTCGTAGGCGGAACGATCGATTTATTCGTATTTTACAGCCCCGAAAACGCGTCCTATAAAGAGCTCTCTTATTCCTCTGCAGACGAAAGCGTTGCGACCGTGGAAAACGGAACGGTCACGGGAAAAAGGGGCGGTACTACCGTAATAACGGTAACTTCGGTTAAAAACCCGTCGGTATCGGCAACGTTTACCGTAACGGTATCCAAAAGGGTGGTTTCCGTTTCGGTTACCAAACCCCGCAAAACCGAATACAAACAGGGCGAAAAACTCGATACTTCGGGCATGGTTGTTACCGCCACTTATAACGACGGCACAAGTTCAAGCGTTCCCATGTCCATGGTATCCGTGGCGGGCTACTCCAAAGACAAGCTCGGCTCGCAGGAAATAAACGTTATTTACGAAGGTTATTACGATAGCTTCTCGGTAAACGTCGTTGTGGATAACGGCGAAGCGCCTAAGGGTTGCGGCGGCAATACGGGCGCCGCTTTGCCGATCGTTTCGTTGCTTTTCCTCGCGGTATTTGCAGGAAAGAAATACAAAAAGCAAACTATACAGAGGTGACTGAGTGATTAAAATCGGTTTTTTGGCTAACGGGGAAATGCTTTCGTGGGATTACGTAAAACTATGTAATTTCATAAAGGAAGCGGGTTACGATTGCGTGGAACTTATCGACGATATTATTTTCGCCGAAAACAAAACGCGGAAAGATAACGATATTCTCGTAAATTCGCTTAAAGAAAGCGGCCTTACGGTTTCCGAAATACTTTTGCAGCACGACCTTGTTCTTACGGACGAGGCGCAAAGAAAGGCCAATATCAGCCTTATATGCGAAAATATAAAGAAAGCCGCCGATATAGGCGCGGATACGGTAAACGTATTCACGGGGCCTGTACCGTGGTTGCCGGATTCTATAGCGGTCGGCAGAGAGGTGAGTGCAAGCGAAGCCTGGAAGTGGGTTTTCGAAGCGTTCGACGATATTCTTCCCGTAGCCGAAAACCGCAAAGTACGCGTTGCGGTCGAAAACGTGTGGGGCATGCTCGTTCACGATTTCTATACCAATAAATACCTGCAAAGCAACTTTGCTTCAAAAAACCTCGGCGTCAATCTTGATCCCTCGCACGACGTTCTTTACGGAAATACCGATATGAAATTTCTCGTAAACGGCTGGGGGAAAGAAAAGATTTTCCACGTACACGTTAAGGACGCCGTAGGAATTCCCGAACCGGGCAAATTCGTTTTTCCCGTTATCGGTGAAGGAAACGTAAATTTTGCCGAATTTTTCGGCGCGCTCAAAGCGTTGGATTATAACGGCGCGGTGAGTGTGGAATTCGAATCATGGGCATACAGAAACACTGTTTGGGGAGGAATGCATGCGCCTTCCGCCCCCGCCATGAGAAAAATACTTGATAAATATCTGTGAATCGACCGGAAAGGAGTTTTAATGCGATGAAAACGGGTTACGATATAATTATTCAGGCGGGGCAATCCAATGCGCAGGGTTGCGGTATCATCGAGAGAAAAGGCGGTACTGGCATATATATCCCGCGTGACGAGGTTCTTTATTACGCCGACGATTTCGAGAAAACGGACCTTTTGGAAAAATGTTCGAACGGAAGTAAATTCGAAGTCTGTACGGCCAAAGAGAGAGGAGACGAAACCTACGCGGTAACCAATTTCTCTCTGCCGTTTGCGGAAGAATACGTAAAAGCGGGACTTCTGGAAAGCGGAAGGAAACTGCTGATCATCCGCGCCGCGGTGGGCGGAACGGGTTTCAGAGACGGGCATTGGGGAAAAACCGACGATCTGTATTTAAGACTGCTTGAAGCAGTAAAACACGCGCTTAAACTCGATTACGGTCAGAACGATCACCGTCTCGTTGCGTTTCTCTGGCACCAGGGCGAGGCGGAAGTCGCTCAGGAAACCACCGGCGAACGCGTGTATAACGATCTTAAATATCTCGTAGATAGCGTCAGGAACACGTTTAACTGTCCCGAATTGCCGTTTATTGCCGGCGATTTCGTTCAGGACTGGAAAAATGCTTCCGAAGAGATGGTTCGGCTGTGCAAGGTAGTGGTGGACGCTATGCGCAAAGTATGTGAAGATCTGCCGCGCGCCGCGTTCGTTTCCAGCGAAGGACTTCTTTCAAACAGACAGGATCCGAATTCTCCGGATATAGGCGGAGTAAAACAGGACAATATACATTTCTGTCACGATGCGCAAAACACTCTCGGCAAGAGATATTTCGAGAAGTTCATCGGGCTTATAAAACGATCTTAAAGGAAAAGTTATGATTAAACACAGAATGATTATGGCCGGTTGCGGCGGAATAGCGTTCAGGTGGCTCAACCATATAACCAAACGAAACGATTGCGAAATTCTTGCCATTGCCGACAGAAATCTTGCAAGCGCGAAGGAATATTGCAAAAAATACGATATAAAATGTAATCTTTACGATAACGTAAAAGAGGCTATAGAAAAAGAAAACGGTAACCTGCTTATAGATCTTACGTACGTAACGGCGCACTGCGAAATAGTTACTACGGCGCTTCGCGCCGGGTACGACGTTTTAGGCGAAAAACCTATGGCGGTATCCGTAGAGCAGGTCAACGAAATGCTCAAAGCCGCTCAGGAAACGGGCAAGAGATATTTCGTTATGCAAAACCGCAGGAGTATCGACCAGGTAAAGAAAATAAAAGAAGTAATAAAATCCGGCATACTCGGAGAACCGGCGTATATCTGCGGTGAAATTTTCGTTCCCGCGGATCTTAACAGTATAAGAAATCAATTCGAATATCCGCAACTTCAGGATAACAATATACACAGTTTTGACCTTGCAAGGTACCTTCTCGACGCAAAGCCGCTTTCCGTACATTACCACAGTTTTCGCCCGAAGGGGTCCAAATACGCGGGCGATTCCGCTTGCGACGCCGTTTTCGAATTCGATAACGACGTAACGTATTCTTTCAGAGGGTATAACGGCGCGGAGGGTTGTCTTACTTCGTGGGATAACGTATGGCGGATAGTGTGCGAAAAAGGCTCCGTAACGTGGGACGGCGAAGGAGACGCGGTTTACGAGTATTCCGATACCGCGGGGGATATATACAAAGGAATTCCCTATAAAAGGGGCGTAATAAAAAAGCCGGAAGTCGTTAGGGATCAACACGATATGGCGCTTGAAGATCTGTTCGACGCGCTTGATACCGGCCGCACTCCGGGAACGGATTGCAAAGATAACGTTTACAGTATCGCCATGGTGCTTGCAAGCGTTAAGAGCATAAAAGAAAACAGGAAAGTAAATATCATAGTCAATGAAAACTATCCGTATTTAGTACTTGAATAAGAGAGCGTAATATGAAACTGACAGGTGGAGAAACAATAGTAAAAAAACTGACGGAGGAGAAAGTTCCTTACATAATAGGCATTCCCGGACACGGAGTTCTGGGGTTGTTCGACGCAGTCAGAAAAGCGGAAAAAGCGGGTAAAATAAAATATTTACAGGTAAAGCACGAACAGGCCGCCACCGCGATGGCAGACGGGTATTACAGGGTGAAAGGCAGTCCGCTTGCCGTGTTTGCGTCCATAGGGCCGGGCACGCTCAATCTGAGTATAGGTTTGGGCACCGCTTATGCGGATTCCACGCCGTTTCTCGCTTTTTGCGGAGACACGCACACGAATATGAGCGGCGTGGGGGTTTTGCAGGAACTTGAACGCTATCACGATAGTAATATTTCGCGCAGCGTAGAACCGCTTACTAAACGCTGCTGGCGAGTTGAAAACGCAAACCAACTTCCGCGGATACTCAATAACGCCTTCAAAGAAATGATGAGCGGCAGAAAAGGCCCGTGCGCCGTAACACTTCCGATGGACGTGCAGTCGCAATCTGTGGATAACGTAAATTATGCCGGCGCGCAGAAATATTCCTGCTTGCCGAGTGTGGACGATGAATCCGTAGAAAAGGCCGTAAAACTAATGAAAACGGCAAAAAGGCCCGTAATTTTCGTGGGCGGCGGCGCTTTGTACTCCAAGGCGGGCGAGATTATCACCGAACTCGCCGAAAAGTGGGGTGCGGCGATAATCACAACGCTCGCCGCGAAAGGCACGGTCAAAGAAACGCACGAACAGTATTGTTTTCACACCGGTTCGAAGGGCACGAAGATCGGACTTGAAATAAGCAGAAACGCAGACGTTATCCTCGCTTTGGGCGCAAGATTTGCCGATGAATCGACCTGTTCTTACCGTAAAGGCGCTGCGTTTAATTTCCCCGATACCAAGCTTATTCACGTTGATATCGACGCGCACGAAATAGGCAAAAACTATCCCGCGGAAGTAGGAATTATTTCAGACGTAAAAAATTTCGTACGGAAGGTTCTTGCAACGGAACCCGAATTTACCGTAAATACCGAATATCTCAACGAAATAAAACGCCTTCGTAAGGAGTGGTTTGCCTACGTTGAAAATAAAAGAAAAGAAAAGTGTGACGAACTTACGATTTCCCGTCTTATCGGCGTAATGAGCGACGTTTTGCCCGAGGATACGATTATTTCCACGTCTTCCGGCAATACGCAGGCGCAGCTTTTTCAGGAATACTGCTATAAAGTACCATATTGCAACCTTACTACGGGCGGCTTTTCAACGATGGGTTGGGCGGTCCCTGCGGCCATGGGCGCGAAACTTGCCGAGCCTGACAGAACGGTAGTCGCTCTTGTGGGCGACGGCGATTTCATGATGATCCTGCAGGAACTTTCCACCGCGGCGCAATACAATATTCCCGTTATAATCATTCTTGCGGATAACAGCGGCTGGATGGCGATAAAAGATTTGCAGTACGACGTACTCGGCAAAGAAGGCGTTTTCGGCAACGATTTTGTGAAGGATGATAACAGATATACGCCGGATTTCAAGGCGATAGCGCAGGCTTTCGGTGTAAACGCTTATCGTGCCGACGATGAAAAAACCCTCGAAAACGCGATAAAACAGGCTCTTTCACATAACGGCCCCACTCTGATACACGCAAAAGTTTCGGCAGAATATCCATATTCCGGCGGGGAAGCGTTCGGTTGGTGGGACGTTCCAATTCCGACTTATATGGAAGAAAAACGGAAAAATTATGAAAACGGAAACAGTAAAGAAACGGTGTGATTTCAACGCGTATGAAACGGCGAAAGCCGCTGCGGAAATAAGAAAACTGTGTATCCGTTCGCTCGCGTCGATAGGGTCAGGCCATATCGGCGGAAGTATGTCCGTAAGCGATATTCTCGCGGTTTTATATACGGATATAATGCATATCGACCCGAAGCGTCCGGATGACGAATCGCGTGACTGGCTCGTAATGTCCAAAGGGCATTGCGGGTCCGCTTTGTACGCGACTCTCGCGTATAAGGGCTATTTCAAAAAAGAAGAGCTTTTAACTCTGAACAAGGGCGGAACGAAGCTTCCCAGCCATTGTGACAGACTTAAAACCGTAGGCATAGATATAAGCACGGGTTCCCTGGGGCAGGGGCTTTCGCTCGCAGCGGGTGTCGCTTACGGAAAAATCCTCCGCGGGATAGGCGGCAGAGTTTACGCCATTCTCGGCGACGGGGAACTTCAGGAAGGGCAGAATTGGGAAGCCTTTCAATTTATAGCCCACCGTAACGTCAACAACCTTATAACGATAATAGACAATAACCGCCGTCAGCTCGACGGATATACCGAAGATATATGCAACCCGTTCGGTCTTAAAAATAAGTTTGAGGCGTTCGGGCTTATTGCCGAAGAAGTTGACGGGCACGACGTAACCGAGATATATAATGCGTTAAAAACCGCCGAAAACGCACAAAAACCCGTAGTTTTGGTGTGCAATACCGAAAAGGGACACGGCTGTAATTTTGCGGAAATCCGCGGATTTAATCACTATATGCCGGTAACGGAAGAACTTGCCGAGTCTGCCGCGGCGGAAATAGACAGGCGTTTGGAGGAGAATTATGGGCGTTCTTGCAGATAAATTCGTGACCGACGCGGTTGAAATGAGGCAGGCGTACTGCGCGGCTTTAATGAAAGAAGCCGCTGAAAACGCGAAAATTACGGTGGTTGACGCAGACGTAAGCCATTCGGTAGGCACCGGTCCGTTCTACGAAAAATTTCCCGATAGAAGCATAAACTGCGGCATTATGGAAGCGCACGCGGTAGGGCTTTGTGCGGGTATGTCAGCAATGGGGCTCGTTCCGTTTTTTCACGCTTTCGGCGTTTTTGCCACCCGCAGGGTTTTCGATCAGATATTTATTTCCTGCGCTTATCAAAATCTTAACGTAAAAATAATAGGGGCGGATCCGGGCGTTACCGCGGCAACGAACGGCGGAACGCACATGCCTTTTGAAGATCTCGGACTTATGCGTTTGATTCCCAACGCAACTATAGTTGAGCCCGCCGATTCGTCCATGTATAACTTTGCGGTCAAATTCATGGCCGATAATTACGGTTTGTTTTACCTAAGAACTTCGCGCAGAAAAACGGTTAAAATTTACGGCGACGGCGCGCGGTTCGAAATAGGCAGGGCAAACAAGTTGGCCGACGGTGACGACGTGTGTATTTTCGCCTGCGGAATAATGGTGTACGAAGCGCTTAAAGCAAGGGAATTACTTGCGAAAAAGGGGGTTTTTGCTTCCGTTTACGATATGCACACGATAAAGCCCGTTGATAGCGCCGCGGTTATTTACGAAGCGAAAAAGTGCGGCGCCATAGTAACTGCCGAAAACCATAACGTGATCGGCGGGCTGGGCAGCGCCGTGTGCGAGGTCGTTTCCGAAAATTATCCCGTTCCCGTTGAGAGGGTGGGCGTTGAAGAGAGTTTCGGCGAAGTCGGCTCGCAGGAGTATCTTCAATCGCGTTTCGGTCTTACGGCTGAAAAAATCGCCGAAAGGGCGCTTAAAAGTATTGAAAGAAAATTAAAAAGGAAATAAAGCATATGAGAATAGCTGTTATTAACGAAGTTTCGTCAAGGGATAAAAACGGCAAAATTCTGGAAGCGCTCACCGGTTCCGGGCGGGAAGTTTTCAACGTCGGTATGTCGGCAGACGGCGCCGAACCGGAACTCACTTATATCCATACGGGGCTTATGGCGGGTATTGCGCTTAATTCCGGCGCGGCCGATCTGGTAGTGGGCGGTTGCGGCACGGGACAGGGATTTATGATCTCCGCTATGCAGTATCCGGGCGTTTTCTGCGGTCTTATAACCGAGCCGCTCGATGCGTGGCTGTTTTCGCAGATAAACGGCGGAAATTGTATTTCTCTCGCGTTAAACAAGGGATTTGGCTGGGCTGCGGATATAAATCTCAAATATATTTTCGAAAAACTTTTCGATGGCGAAATGGGGCGCGGCTACCCCGAACACAGAAGCGAAAGCCAGCGGGAAAGCCGTAATCTCCTTAAAAAAATAAGCGCGAACACGCATAAAGATTTTGCTGAAATACTTAAAAATACGGATAAAGCATTGATTGAAAGAATATTTTCACATACACCGTTCAAGGAGTTCATAGATAATTATGCAAAAATTGAATTTGTTTATTAACAACCGCTACGTTGAATCTAAAACGGCCGAATACTACGACGTTTATAACCCAAGCACTGGCGAAATAATAGCAAAAGCGCCCAAATGCACGGCAGAGGAAATTTCTCTCGCGGTGGAAGCCGCCTACGAAGCCTTTCCCGCCTGGAAGAACACGCCCGTTCTTAAAAGGGTACAGATCCTGCATAACGTAAGACGCATTATGGAAGAGGAAATGGACGAACTCGTTATGAGCGTCGCCACCGAAAACGGCAAGGCCTGGGAAGAAGCGAAGGGCGACGTTCTCAAAGCCAAGGAAGCCACCGAACACGCCATATCAATGCCCTCGCTTATGATGGGCGATTCTCTTATGGACGCGTCCAGCGGTTACGATACGGTAATGTACAGAGAACCCGTGGGCGTATTTCTCGGAATAGTTCCGTTCAACTTCCCCGCTATGATACCTATGGGCTGGATGGCGCCTATGTGCATAGCGTGCGGAAACACGCTGGTTATTAAAGCGTCCAGTTCCACCCCGATGACCGCGTTGAAAATTGCTGATATTTACAGAAGGGCAGGCCTTCCGGACGGGGTTCTTAACGTCGTTACCTGCAGCAGGCAGGAAACCGAAACGCTTCTCAAAGACGATAGAATAAAAGGCGTATCGTTCGTCGGTTCCACCAAAGTAGGAATGTATATTTACGAAAACGCCTCTAAATACGGCAAGAGGGTACAAACGCTTTGCGAGGCGAAAAATCACGCGCTCGTTCTTAAAGACGCGCCCGTAAAACGTACGGCCGCGGGAATCATCAACGCCGCTTTCGGTTGCGCGGGCGAAAGGTGTATGGCGCTTCCCGTAGTCGTTGCCGAAAACGAAATAGCCGACGAACTGGTCAAAGAGATAGTGAATTTAGCCTCGCAGATAAAGGTCGGCCCCGCGTACGATAAAACTACAAAACTCGGTCCCGTTTACAGCGCCGAACACAAAAAGAACATTATAGCAAACGTTGAAAAGGGTATTTCCGACGGCGCGGTGTGCGTTCTTGACGGGCGCAACGTTACCGTTAAAGGATATGAAAACGGCTTCTATCTCGGCCCTACCGTATTGGATCGCGTTACCGAAGACATGGTTGTGGGGCAAAGGGAAATTTTCGGGCCCGTTCTCTGCATAAAGCGCGTTGCCGATTTTGAAGAGGGCTTAAGAATCATGAACGGAAATCCGTTTGCCAACGGCTCGGTTATATTTACGCAGAACGGTTATTTTGCGCGCGAATTCGCAAAACGTACGGACGGCGGAATGGTAGGCATAAACGTGGGGATCCCCGTGCCCGTGGGCGTATTTCCGTTTTCCGGACACAAAAAGTCGTTTTTCGGCACGCTTCACACGCTCGGAAAGGACGGCGTGAACTTCTATACCGACGCAAAATGCGTTACCTCGCATTGGTTTGCCGAGGAGGAGAAAAAAGTTTCCAAAGTAAGCACGTGGGACGGTACGCTGAACGGATAAGTCCCATAAATCACACGTTATCGAGGTAAAAATGATAAAGTACTACGTTGTTTCACACACCCACTGGGACAGAGAATGGTACCAGCCGCTTGAAGTTATGAAAACAAGGCTCGTTCACCTTATCGACGCGTTGCTCGATATAATCGGAAAGGACGGCGAGTACGTTTTTCATCTCGACGAACAGACGGTGGTGATTGAAGACTATTTGTCCGTGAGACCGGAAAATGAAAAAATTCTTAAAAAATATATAAAATCGGGCAACATAATCGTCGGGCCGTGGTATTTGCAGAACGATTTTTACTATTCCAGCGGCGAAGCCACCGTTAGAAATCTGCAAATCGGGTTTGAACTCGCAAAAAAATTCGGCAGAACGAACAGGGCGGGTTACGCGCCCGATAATTTCGGTATAATATCGCAGTTGCCGCAGATATTCAACGGGTTCGGAATAGACACCCTTCTTTTCGGAAGAGGTTACGAGAAATGGACGATTGACGAAAACGGCGACAGGAAGCAGGAAAAAAGGAAAACCGAGTTTATTTGGGAAGGCGGCGACGGAAGCCGGCTTTTTTCCAGTTTTATGCTCGCCTGGTACAATAACGCTCAAAGATTTCCCGACGATACGGTAAAGGCGTTAAAACTGATAACGCTGAACGAAAAGAATTTCGAAGGGCTGAAAGAAAGCCCGTATCTTCTGCTGATGAACGGCGTAGACCATCTCGAACCGCAGAGGAACGTAAGGGAAATAATCAAAGAACTGAACGCGCGCCTGGGCGAAGAAGCCGTAGTGCAGACGACGATAGAAAAATACCTTTCCGACGTAAGGGAAGAGTTGATCAAAGCAAAGGATCCTTACGTTTTCAAGGGCGAACTCAAACAGGGCGATCCCGATAAACTGTTAAGGCATTGCGCCTCGTCGAGGATATATCTGAAAAGGCTCAACGTAAAGGCGCAGAACAGGTTGGAAAAGCAACTTGAACCGCTTTATTCGCTTATAGGATTGTCCGGCGCGTACGGGCGTATATCGGAAGATTATTTCGTTTATCTTTGGAAAAACCAGTTAAAACAACTTCCGCACGATAATATCTGCGGCTGTTCCGCCGACAGCGTGAACAGGCATATGGAAGATATATACGAACGCGGCGCGGAAGGCGCCGATAAGTTTTACGCGGACGGAATGCAGTTCGTGTGCGAGCATATAAAAGTTAAGGGAGAGGAGAAAAACAAATATAAGTTAGTTTTCGCAAACACCGTTTCCGCAGCGCGTAAAGGGCTTCTTTACGCTACCGTGGATCTGCCGGTAAACGAAAACATAAAGAATTTCAGAATAACCGACGATAACGGAAACTCCCTGCCGTACGAGATTTTGAGCAAGCGCAGGGTGTGGAAGGATATAATTTCTCCGCTAAACGCGCCTTTCGCTATAGATTCTTACAGATACCGAGTGGCGTTTGACGGCGGCGCGGTAGAACCGTACGCCGTAAAAGCGTTTTTGCTCTCTAAAGGAAAGGGCAAACGGGCGGCGGCAAAACCCGCGGACGGCATAACCAACGGAAAGATCTCGCTTTCGTTAAAGGGCAACGGCGTTGAACTTGTCCGCGGCGACAGAAAGATAGAAAATCTGTTTGAGTTCGAGGACAGTTACGACTTCGGCGACGCGTACAGATACAAAAACGACGCGCCTGAAGAATATCGTTTGAATTATAAACTTAAAAAGGCGGTATTCAGACAGTCGGAACTTATGGGAAAAGCCGATCTCACTTACGAAATGTATTTTCCCGAAACGCTCGATTTCGATACGCACGAGCGTTCCGCAAAAACGGTAAGAACGCTTTTCAATATGAAACTTACCCTTGAAAAAGATTCCGATACGGTAAAAATAGACTATAACTTCGTGAACAAGGCCGAAAACCACCGTTTCAGAATAATTTTCAATTCGGACGTTTCTTCCGGAACGATGGCGGTAGACGCCCCGTTCGACGTTACCTATTACAGCAAAGACGATGATTGTCCGCTTGAAAAAAGCAATACTTACGTAAATTCTTCGTTTGCCTGCCTTGAAAACGGCGGTAACGGTTTCTGCGTTTTCACCGAGGGACAGCACGAAACGGAACGTAAGGACGATAAGCTCGTATTCACTCTCGTGCGTTCGAACGGCGCCATCTACGCCGATAAAAACGGACGGGTTGCCGGCGGCGCGCTGTGGAGTGTTCCCGAAAATCAATGTATAAGGAAAATAGAAGGGAGTATGGGCGTTTCGCTCTATTCGGGAGATCTCGCCCGCGCGGATATACCCGGCGCTTCGGCCGCTTTAGCCGGCGGTAACGAATGTTATTTCGACTCTTGCGATAAAACCAAATTTCACGGAGGCGGATTCTTCTCTATCGATCCGGATCTTCAGCAGCTTTACTATCCCGAGGACGATTATCCCTGCCTCGAAGTGAAAAACAACGTCAGCGCGTTGAAGATAGAAGGCAAGGGAATAACCGTATCCTGCCTTAAAAAAGCGAATAAGGGCAACGCGATTATTTTAAGGGCGTATAATTATACTTCTTCGGCGGTAAACGCGCGTATAACTTTCGGCGGTAAGGTTTATCTTACCGGTTTGGATGAAACCGAAAAGAAATACTTAGGCAAAAATCAAGTTCGTTTTGATTTCGGACCTAAAAAAATATGCACGTTCAGACTTGAAGGGGGAGCCGTTTCGTTATGAAAAATTACGACGTTGCCGCGTACGTCTGGCCGGCGTATACCGGCGACGAGCCTCGAACGAGAATATTTTGGCCGGAAGGCATCGGTGAGTGGCAATCCGTAAAAAATTCCAAACCGAAGGAAAACGGGTACTTCTGGAACAGAAAACCGCTTTGGGGCTACGTTAACGAGGCCGATCCTTCCGTAATGGAAATGCAGATTGACGAGGCCGTTTCGCACGGCGTAAACGTTTTTATTTACGATTGGTATTGGTACGACGGCCGGCCGTTTCTCGAACAGTGCCTCGATAACGGCTTTTTACGGGCGAAAAACAACCGTAATATGAAGTTTTACCTTATGTGGGCAAATCACGACGCCAACCATTGTTGGAGCATAGATCTTTCTGACGAGTACGGAAACACCGTGCTATGGAAGGGCGAAGTCGACCGCCCGAACTTCGAAAAGATAGTCTGCCGCGTTATAGAAAAATATTTCGTTCTTCCCAATTATTATAAGATCGACGGTCGTCCCGTGTTTATGATCTACGACGTGAAGAATTTCATAAACGGGCTTGGCGGCATAGAAAACGCAAAAAACGCTTTGCTCTGGTTCAGAGAACAAACGAAGGCGGCGGGATTTCCCGATCTGCATCTTCAGATCACGGTATGGAACGAACCGGAAATCAATTTAAGCGGGTTCGACGCGAATATGAAAGGTTCTACCAAAGATATAGTCCGTCTTTTGCGGGCCGATAGCGTTACGCATTATCAATTCGCGCATTTCGCGCATATAAACAGGGATTATACCGAAATTCTTAAAGACGTTGCAGCCGAGTGGAAACGCATTGAAAAAGAGTACGAAGCGCCGTATTTCCCGCATATTTCCTGCGGGTGGGACAATAATCCGAGGTATAAGAATTTCCGCCCCGGCATAGTTAAAAACAACACCCCCGAAAATTTTGAAAAAGGGCTTATGATGGCAAAAGAGTATCTTGACGCGCGCCCCGCCCTTACGCCCCTCGTAACCGTAAATTCCTGGAACGAGTGGACGGAAACGAGTTATCTCGAACCGGACGATTTTTACGGTTACGGATACCTTGATGCGGTAAAAAAAGTTTTCGGATAAAACGCAAAGAAAAAAGCCTTCCGCTTCGGCAAGCCGTAACGGAAGGCTTTATAAATTGCTTTAACGTTCGTCAGTCAACGTATCCCGCTTGAATCAAAGCCATGTATGCGTCGAAATATTTTTTGCCCAAAAGGTTCACGGCCTCGCGGCAGAAGTGAATGTTATCTATTTCTATATCGGGGCTGTTCGGGTGCGTGGGATCCTGTTTGTTGGATTTCAACCCTTCGGTCGGCACGAAAGCCGCGGGCGCCGATTCTGAACATACGCGTTTCGTTGCGGCTATTATTTTCGCGCAGGCGTTGGCGGTGCCTATCGTTTCATTCTTCCAATCGTGAACGAAATCGCCGCAAACGAACGGCAGTTTCGGGCAGTTGAATCTTGTTCTTACACCGTTTAAAAGAGTTTTCAAATGGCCGTAATACGTGTTTTCGGACATACGCGCTATCGCGTCGTTTTCACCCTGATGCCACAGAAAAGCCACCAAACGGTGTTCGTAGTCAGCGCTGTCGCCGTAGGGGAGATCTAGCGCCGCTTCCACGGCGTTTATCATTCTCACGTAAAGATCGCCGTCGGGTTTCCAGTTCCAGTTGGGGAAATTCACGTGATTCTCCGAAAAGCCCGTGCCGCCTATCGCGGTTCTTACGATAAGGATTTTTCTGTTCAGCGGAAGCAACCCGCTATTGAGGTACTCGTATGCGAAAGCAAGTGAAAAATCGTTGCATTTGCCTACCGCGGTAGAGCGTTCTTCCGCTCTCATAACTCTGAATCTTTGGGTAGAAAGATTATAAACGCGGTTGTGGGTATCGTCAACGTAGTAAAGGATATCGTCTCTCGGAACGTAAGCGTTCGTGTTGCCAACGCTTCCGTATCCGTTGCCTTCGGCGTTTGACTGACCGGCCTGAATTATTATGTCGTAACCTTCCGTTTCATACCAATCAGTATCGCCTTCCTCAATAGGGCAGGTGTAGGTAAGAAAATCGCTCGGGTTAAACACTTCCGGTTTGTTGCCGGTGTCCTCGCTCGAACCGGACGAGGTGTCGTTTGAAGTTCCTGAAGAAGTACCGCCGGAAGAAGTATGTGGGTAAGTGCCTGAAGAAGTGCCGTTTCCGGAGTTGTTTTCGCCGCCTGCGTCGCAGCCGAAAAGCATTACGGAAAACATGGCGACCATAACTACGCATACAGCGCATTTTAACGTTCTGGTTAGAAATCTCATAATAATCTCCTTAATAGGTTGCGTAATACGCAACGCGTTTCTATGTTTTTTATTATAACACAAATCGGTAGAAATGTCAATAGTAAATTTTGATTTTAAGCCGTATTTTTTGCCGGTAATATGCTTTGGGAAAGAAAAAAAGTTGACTTTTTTTTCGTTTTGGTATAATATTGTTAACGATATGCAAACGCGATTGACGAACGGATATTTCAGCGTATTTACGTCTAATACTCTTGCCGGCAGCGGAAACCAGTTCGTTTTCGCGTCGGACGGAAAGGAAATAAAAACCGGCAGAATACTTTACAAAATTTTCAGCGGCGGAAAATACGGGTATTCTTTTCTTTTTTCCAATATTACCGACGGCACGTATGCAGACGGCGCCGTTTCCGCCAAAAACCGCGCCTGTCCGGAATGGACGATGCATCGTCTCCGCGTGGGAAAATGCAGATTCGTACCCGAAGGCGTAAACCCCGAAAAACTCACCGTGTCCGACGGTGAATTTTCTTCGGATATAACCGTAACCGACCTGAAAGAAGTAACTTTTGAAGGAAAACGGTCTAAAGTAGTGGGAAGTGGCGAAATTTTCGCTACCGACACGATAGAACTTTCGTTTGAAAAGGACGAATATCTGTGCCTTGAAATTACCTTTTCCGGCACCGTGATCCCATACCACGAAGAGAGCCTTTTGCCCTCGTTCGTAAAAGGCGAAAGCGGCTGGGTATATTCAAGGAAAACGCCCGTCGCCTCAATGATAGGTTGCGATCGTAAAGTGAAGGGTAGAATCGTTTTTTTCGGCGATTCGATAACGCAGGGTATAGGTACGCCGTTCAATTCTTACCGCCACTGGAACGCCCTTTTCGCGGAAAAACTCGGCGATGATTTCTCGTATTGGAATTTGGGGCTCGGGTTCGGCCGCGCGGAAGACGCCGCGTCCGGCGGCGCATGGTTTGAAAAGGCGAAAAACTGCGATTACTGCTTCGTCTGTTTCGGGGTGAACGACCTTCTTCAAGGAAGGTCAAAACAGGCGATAATGCGTGATTTACGGCACATTTACAAAAATCTTACCGCTTCGGGCGTCAACGTGGTAATGCAGACCGTTCCGCCGTTCGACTATCCCGAAGAACTTCGCTCCGCTTGGGCGGAAATAAACGATTTTATCAAAACCGATCTGGCTTGCGGCAATGTTTTCGACGTAGTTCCGATTCTTATGGAGAGCGAAAAAAGACCGTTTAACGCGCGATTCGGGGGACATCCGAATGAAAACGGCTGCAGGATATGGGCTGAGCGCCTGTATCTTGAGTCAAAAGATATATTCCGGAAATAAAAGGGGACTTTTACCATGAAATCTTATGAAAAAAACCTTGACGATTTGATTTTTTACGATATTTATCCTACGAGTTTTTACGATTCGAACGGCGACGGCGTGGGCGATCTCAACGGAATACGCGAAAAGCTCGATTACGTGGCGTCGCTCGGCGTGAACGCCGTGTGGATCAATCCGTTTTACAAATCCGTATTCAACGACGGCGGCTACGATATCTGCGATTATTATTCCGTTGACCCGCGTTTCGGCACCATGGAAGACTTTGAAAATCTTGTGGCCGAGTGCGGTAAGAGGGGGATTAAAGTTTATATAGACCTGGTTATCGGCCATACCTCCGACGAGCATCCGTGGTTTATAGATTCCTGCAAAAAAGAACGAAACGAGCACTCCGATTGGTATATCTGGACGCCCGATCTCATCACGCGCGACGAATTGTGCGTGGCAAATCCCAAAGAACGCGACGGGTGTTACCGTATCAATTACTATTTCAAACAGCCCGCGCTTAATTTCGGCTTTGAAGATCCCGATAAAGACAAGCCGTGGCAATGGCACTATACGGATCCCCGCCTCAAGCCGTTGAGGGACGAAATAGTCAAAATGATGAAGTTCTGGTGCTCCAAAGGGATTGACGGCTTCCGTTGCGATATGGCGCTGTTTATGGTAAAGGGAAGCAAAACGCACGACGGTACGGTGTGGCTTTGGAATACGCTTATCGGCGAAGTGCATAAAGAATATCCGCATATCGCGTTTCTTGCGGAAGGCGGCATTCCATCGCTCAGCGTCGGCAGGTGCGGGTTCGATTTGGACTATCTCACGCATGACGTACAAAGTTACAACGCGCTTATAAGAAACGAAAGGGGAATGAACATAGCCCGCTATTTCGAACTCGGCGATAATTATTTCAGCGAAAACGGAAAGGGAAACGTTGCAAATTTCGTGGATTATACTATGAATTTGGACAAAGAGATAGCAAACCGCGGCGCCTACGTTTTCGGAACGGGAAATCATGACCTTACGCGGGTATCCGAAGGGAAGAGCGAGGAGATGATGAAATTGATTTTCGCTTTCGTTTTAACGTGGAAATCCGTGCCGCTCATATATTACGGCGACGAAATATATATGAAGTATATGCGCGGAATACACAAGGACGGCGGCACCGTAAGAACGGGTTCACGCACTCCCATGCAGTGGAGCGAAGCAAAAAACCGCGGTTTTTCCGTTGCGGATAAAAACCTTCTGTATCTCCCCGTGAACGAAGACGGGGAGAGCGTAGAAAAACAGGAAAAACGCGGAAACAGCCTTCTTCACGTCGTCAGAAAACTAACGGAACTTCACAAAAAAATGCCGTATTCGGCGGGAGTAAAAGTGATTGAAGACGGGTATCCGCTTATTTACGAAAGACATACCGACAGCGGAATATATACCGTATTCATTCAACCGGCAAAGGCGCGTACCGAACGCGTAGTTGATTACGGGGAAACGTTGATCGCCGAAAATTGTACCGTAACCAACGGCAAGCTTACTTCGGAAGGGGTGTGTTTCGCAATCTTTCACAGATGATTTGACCGCTGAACGAAAAGGAGAAATATATGAACTACGATTTTTGCAAAATAATAAGTAATTTCAAGTTAAAAGGCGAACTCGTTTCGTGCGTGAGATACGGCGAAGGTCACATAAACGAAACCTATCTTGCCGTGGTATCCGATAACGGCGCGGAAACGAAATACATACTGCAGAAAATAAACAAAAATCTCTTCCAAAACGTAGATAAGCTTATGAATAACATAAGGCTCGTTACCGAGCACACCCGCAAAAAAGTTGCGGAGCGCGGCGGCAATCCCGACAGGGAAAGCCTTTCTATAGTTTACGCTATCGACGGTAAACCGTATTACCGTTCGCCCGAATACGACGAGTATTTCCGCGTGTATATTTTTATAACCGACGCCGTAGCCCACCAGAGGGAGGAACGGCCTGGGCAGTTTTATCAAAGCGCCGTGGCGTTCGGTGAATTTGCTAATATGCTTGCCGATTTCAATGCTTCCGAGCTTTACGAAGTGCTTCCCGATTTTCACAACACGGAAAAGAGGTTCAACGATTTCAAGGTGTCGCTCGCGGCGGATAAACTCGGTAGGGCAGCTGGTGTTCAGGCGGAAATAAACTTTGTTCTCGAGCGGGAAAAATATTGTAAAAGCCTCGTAAATCTCATAAAAACGGGGCAAATACCGCTTAAAGTTACACATAACGACACAAAACTGAACAACGTTATGCTCGACGAAAAAACCGATAAACCCGTAGCGGTTATCGACCTTGATACGGTTATGCCCGGCACCATCTGTTACGACTTCGGTGACAGTATCCGTTTCGGTTGCAACACCGCGGCGGAAGATGAAAAAGATCTTTCGAAAGTAAACTTCGATATCGATTTGTTTGAGGAGTACACAAAAGGTTATCTTTCCGCTTTAGGTAAAAGCATAACGCCCGCCGAAAAGAACAACCTCGCTTTCGGCGCGATACTTATGACTTACGAATGCGGGATGAGGTTTTTATCCGATTATCTCAACGGGGATACGTATTTCCGCATCCGTAGGGAAGGGCACAATCTCGACCGCGCCCGCACGCAGTTCAAACTCGTATCGGATATGGAAAAACGGTTCGACGAAATGAAAAAAATAGTCGCCGCGTACTGATTTTCACGGCGCGAAAGCGGAAGTTAAGATATTTTAACGTTATTATAATAATGATTATAAAAACGGCGCGAAAGAAAACTTTCGCGCCGTTTTGAGCGTTTTGGGTTGAAGCCCATTCGCTCAGCGAGTGGGTAAAGGACTTAAAGTTACTGAAAAAAGACTTTTGCGCTGATATCGAAATAACCGACGATCGGCGCGTGGCTTAATC